>CAXSEW010000272.1:0-6166 GCA_964236185.1 uncultured Nakamurella sp.
CTGGCGGCCGATCTTCAGCTGTCCTGCGTCGTGGAAGGAGTGGAAACGGATGCGCAGCACGACTCCCTACCCGCCGGAGTCAACGTGCAGGGGTTCCTCACCGGACCACCGCAGCACCCCGACGTCATCGATCTGCGCCGCTGGTTGACACCCCGCGGCTGAGCCAGCCCTACATCCCGGACCTGGTCGGTGATGCCCGCGAGTCTGTTCGACAGTGGTCAGACGGCGGCAGCGCGCACGTGGATGCCGTGCGCCACATCCCGGGGGAGCTCGGTCGTGGTCGCTCCGTCGATGACAAGCAGGGCGCGGTCGCGGGTGACGAATTCGAGCACCGCTCCCGGCTTGATGCCGCCGCGCTGCAAACGGTCCATCACGGTGGGCTGGTTCTGCACGATCTCGATGATCCGGCGGACTTCGAACTTGCCGCCCTTGGCGGCCGCGACATCCGCGCCGATCAGGTCGGCGTGGGTCTCGGTCACCTGCGGTTGGTCGACGCCGAGCTCGTGCAGGCCGGGGATGGGGTTGCCGTAGGGAGAGATCTGCGGGTGTCCGAGCAGGGCGACCAGGCGCTGCTCGACCTCCTCGCTCATCACGTGCTCCCAGCGGCAGGCCTCGACGTGCACGTCGCGCCAGTCGAGCCCGATGACATCCAGCAGCAGACGTTCGGCCAGCCGATGCTTGCGCATCACCGATACGGCGCGTTCGCGGCCGAGATCGGTCAGTTCGAGGTGACGATCGTCGGACACCATCAACAGGCCGTCACGCTGCATGCGCGCCACCGTCTGGCTGACCGTGGGACCACTCTGATTCAGCCGCTCCGCAATCCGGGCACGCAGAGGAAAGATGCCCTCCTCTTCCAACTCGAAGATGGTGCGGAGATACATCTCGGTGGTGTCGATCAAGTCGTTCAAGCAACCGGCCCCTTCTGGACTGAGTCCAAGCTTACCCGGCTGGCCGGGTCCGGCCGGGCCATTCCGCTGTACGTTCGCGGCCGGCGGACACCACCCCGGACCGGCGGCACCCGATTCCACTAGCGTGAGCGCGGCGCCATGGCGGCGTGCCCGACGACGTTCCGCGGAGGACCTCATGACCAGCTCGCTCATCGGCTGCCACGCGTTGGTGTGGACCGGTAACTTCGACGCCGACGGCATCCGGCTGTCGGTGGAGCGGACCGCGCGCGCCGGGTTCGACCTGGTCGAGTTCCCGCTGATGGACCCGTTCACCTTCGACGTCGCGGTGGCCAAGGCCGCGCTGGCCGAGCGCGGACTGTCGGCCAGCGCCAGCCTCGGCCTGTCCGGCGCCACCGACATCAGCAGCGAGGATCCCGAGATCGTCGCGGCCGGCGAGGCCCTGCTGATGCGGGCCGTCGACGTGGTCGCCGAGCTCGGCGGCACCCAGCTGTGCGGCGTGATCTACAGCGCCATGCAGAAGTACATGGACCCGGTCTCCGAGGCGGGTCTGCGCAACAGCATCGACACCATCGGCAAGGTGGCCGATCAAGCGGCCGAGCGCGGTCTGTCGCTGGCGCTGGAGGTGGTGAACCGCTACGAGACCAACATCCTCAACACCGGACGGCAGGCGCTGGCGTACGTCGACCAGGTGGGCCGGCCCAACGTCGCCGTGCACCTGGACAGCTATCACATGAACATCGAGGAGTCCGACATGTACGCCCCGGTGCTCGACTGCGGCGACCGACTCGGCTACGTGCACATCGGCGAGAGCCACCGCGGCTACCTCGGCACCGGCAGCGTCGACTTCGACTCCTACTTCAAAGCGTTGGGCCGCATCGGGTATCAGGGCACCATCGTCTTCGAGTCGTTCTCCTCCGCGGTCGTGTCACCGTCGCTCAGCCGGATGCTGGGCATCTGGCGCAACCTCTGGGAGGACAGCGACGAGCTGGCATCGAACGCCAACGACTTCATCCGCGGACACCTGACGGCGGTCAGGTCCATCGGCCTGCACTGACCCGTCGCGATGGTGCGAGCGCATGCTCCGTGGTCCAAACAGGTGCGACGTGAACCGGCGTGAACTCCTCAGTTGGTGCTGTACGGCGCCCGGGGAAGCTCGACGGCGGGGCGGACCGAGAACTGCCGGAGCAGAGCGGCCTCGCGGCGCAAATACTGCAGCTCGAGAGTCAGGCGCTCGTCTGTGTTCTCGGCTGTCAGCAGGGCCTGCTTGTCGGTGAGGTCGAGGATCATGCCGTCGGCGACGAAGAAGGACAGCGCCGTGGGATTCGGCGGGAGCTGTTCGTCGGGATCGTCCTCGCTGCTGATCCCACCGACGCGCTGCATCGCCGACAGGTACTTGGTGAACAGCCGGCCCACCTTCCCGGCCAGAGCTGGCGCTGCCTCGGTCGCCGTATCGGGGAGGAATTGCGCCCGACCCCGGAGCAGGTCCGACGAATGGTCCACATCGCTGACCCGGAAGCGGCTCTCGCCGATGCTCAACACGTCGAATCGACCGTCCCGGTAGGCCTCTACGCGCTGGAGTACCGCTGTGCAGCCGATCTCGTAGATGTCCGACGAGCCCTCGTCCCACGCCTCGCGGCCCGCCTTGATCGCCACCACGCCGAAGCGCCGACGGCCCTCGGACTGCTCCAGCAGCCCGGTGACCATCCGGCGGTAGCGGTCCTCGAAGATGTGCAGCGGGAGCAGGCTACCCGGATAGAGCACCATCCCGAGTGGGAACAGGGGCAAGGACATGGGCTGCACACCGCAAAACTACTCCGCGCAACGCCCGGGACCCGATTTCGACGCCCGACCGGGTCCTACCGATGCCCGGTTCCGGGTCCAGGCATCATGGCGCCCATGACGAACGCCACCGCGGACGCACCGCTGGATCCGGTACTGATCGACGCCGTCTCGCTGGCAGCGACCCTCTCCGCAAAGGCAGCCGCCGCCGCGCCGCCCGTCCTCCTGGACGTGCGGTGGGCCGCTGGACAGGTGCAGCGATCGGATTACCTCGACGGTCATCTACCGGGCGCCTGCTTCCTGGACCTGGACGCCGATCTGGCCGCTCCGCCGGGCCGGCTCGGACGACATCCGTTACCGGAACCCGACGCGCTGCAACATCTCTGGCGCACAGCCGGCATCGATGACGATTCCACCATCGTGGTCTACGACGCCAACGACGGCTCCATCGCCGCTCGCGCCTGGTGGCTGCTGCGCTGGTCCGGTATGCGGGATGTCCGGCTGCTCGACGGTGGTTTCGCCGGCTGGGTGGCCGACGGGACACGGCCCGTGGAACGGGGCGAGCCCCGACCGCGGCCCGCCGGGCGGATGACCGTCCGTCCGGGCGGTATGCCGGTGGTGGACACCGCCGCCGCTCGAGCGCTGGCGAACGGCGGCGGCACGTTGTTGGATGCGCGCGCGGCGGCCCGGTATCGCGGCGAGATCGAACCGTTGGATCCGGTAGCCGGACACATTCCCGGTGCTCGCAACCTGCCGCTGACCGACCTGCTGAACCCGGACGGCACCTTCCGCTCGGCGGACGAGCTCGCCGCCGTGTTCGACCACGCGGTGGTCGGGAGCGCCGCGCCGGTGGCCGCGTCCTGCGGTTCCGGGGTGACCGCCTGCCACCTGATCCTGGCGGGGGCGACGGTGGGCCGGACCATCGCGCTCTACCCGGACTCCTACTCGGGTTGGCTGGCGCAGGATCAACCGGTGGCCACCGGGCCCGAACCGGCGGCCGACCCCGATGGCACCGCCGGTTAATCTGACCACCATGGCGACGCCGCTGGTGATCTGGGATCCGGCCATGCTGGGTTACGACCTGGGCGGCGCGCACCCGCTGCATCCGCTGCGCTGGCAGCTCACCTGGGAACTGGCCGACCGGCTGCACGTGATGGACGGCATCGACACCTTCGCGCCGCCGCCGGCCGACGACGACGCCCTGGCCACGGTGCACAGCCGCGCCTACATCGCAGCGGTCCGTGCTGCATCCGGCCCCGACCGCCGATCCCGTCGGCCCAGTGAGCTCGGCGAAGGCGCGCACGGCATCGGCACGTCCGACAACCCGGCGTTCGAGCACATGCACGACACCGCGGCGCTGATCGCGGGTGGGTCGATCGCCGCCGCCCGGGCCATCGCCGCCCGCGAGGTGGACCGGGCCGTCAACATCGCCGGCGGGCTGCACCACGCGATGGCCGACTACGCCTCCGGCTTCTGCATCTACAACGACGCCGCCCTCGCCATCTCGGCCCTGCTCGATTCCGGTGTCCGCCGGGTCGCCTACGTCGACGTCGACGTCCACCACGGCGACGGCGTGCAGGCCGCCTTCTACGACGACCCCCGCGTGCTCACCGTGTCCATCCACGAGTCGCCCACCACGCTGTGGCCGGGCACCGGCTGGGCGATGGAGATGGGCAAGGGGGAGGCCGCCGGCACGACGGTGAACATCCCGGTGCCGGCGGGCACCGGTGACGCCGGCTGGCTGCGGGCGTTCTCCGCCGTCGTTCCCGGGATCGTCACCGCGTTCCGCCCGGAGGTCCTGGTCACCCAGCACGGGGCTGATTCCCACGCCGACGATCCACTCGCCGATCTCGAACTGTCCGTCGACGGCCACCTGGCGTCCTACCGGGCGCTACGCGACCTGGCGGAATCCGCCGCCGACGGGCGGTGGCTGGCGCTCGGCGGCGGTGGGTACTCGCTGGTCCGTGTCGTTCCCCGGTCGTGGACGCATCTGCTCGCCACGGTGCTCGACCGGGACGTCTCCGCCCGGACCCCGTTGCCGGCGGGGTGGCTCGAGCTGGCCGCCGCCGCCCGCCCCGGTCTGTCCCTCCCGACGACGATGTCCGACGGCATGCCGGCCACCTACCAGCCGTGGGACGCCGCCGACCACCACCACCCGGTCGACGCCACGATCGCCCAGGTGCGCGGCTTGGTGTATCCGCTCTACGGGCTGGACCCGTTCGATGCCCGGGACTGAGCCGGCCGGCTACCCGGAGCACTGGGAGGCCGACGTGCTGCTGGCCGACGGCGGCGCGGTGCACATCCGCCCGTCCGCGGCCACCGACGGGCCGGCGATCCTGGCCATGCACGAGCGGATGAGCGACCGCACCCGCTACCTGCGCTACTTCCAAGCTGTGTCGCACCTGTCGCCGGCGCAGCTCGCGGTGTTCACCGATGTCGACTACGTCGGCGTGGTCGGGCTGGTCGCCCAGCTCGGCGGCGACCTCATCGCCGCCGGTTCCTACCACCGCAGCCGCTCCGACCCGACGGCCGCCGAGGTGGCGTTCGTCGTCGAGGACGCCCAGCAGCGACGCGGGCTCGGTTCGATCCTGCTCGAGCACCTGGCCGCGGCCGCCCAGGAACGCGGTATCCGGCAGTTCACCGCCGAAGTGCTCGGCGAGAACCAGGGCATGGTGCGGGTCTTCATCGACGCGGGGTACGCGGTCACCCGCGAGTTCTCCTCGGGCGTCGTGGACCTGGCCTTCGACATCGCACCGACCGCCTCGTCGCTGGCCGTGATCACCGCCCGGGAGCAGCGCGCCGAGTCCCGGTCGATCGCCAGACTGCTCGCGCCGCGGGCGGTTGCCGTCATCGGCGCCTCGAACGAGAGCCGCAAGCTCGGTCACGCGATACTGCTCAACCTGCTGCGCGCCGGGTTCACCGGCCCGGTCTACCCGGTCAACCCGGACTCCGTCTCCGTGCAGGGCGTTCGGGCGTACCCGTCGGTGCTGGACATCCCGGACCCGGTCGACATCGCCGTCGTCACCGTGCCGGCGGCGTCGGTCGCCGAGGTGGTCGACGCCTGCCGGGTCAAGGGCGTGCACGGACTGGTGGTGGTCACCGGCGGCTTCGCCGACGCCGACGTCCCGGGCGAGGACGGCAGCGGGGCGGAGTCCCAGCGCCGGATGGTCGCGATGGCCCGGGCCAACGGCATGCGGGTGGTCGGCCCGAACTGCCTGGGTCTGGTGAACACCGATCCTGACGTCCGGCTCAACGCGACCTTGGCGTCGGTGGTGCCGCCGCCGGGGCGGGTCGGGTTCTTCTGCCAGTCCGGGGCGCTGGGCATCGCCATCCTGGCCGACGCGGCCACCCGCGGTCTGGGCCTGTCGTCGTTCGTCTCCGCCGGCAACCGGGCCGACGTCTCCGGCAACGACCTACTGCAGTTCTGGCACGGTGACGAGCGGACGGAAGTGGTGCTGCTCTACCTGGAGTCGTTC
>CAXSEW010000273.1:0-6160 GCA_964236185.1 uncultured Nakamurella sp.
GGCCGATTGCGGCCCGACCTTGAGCGCGCCCGCCGGCGACAGCCAGGCGATCGACCAGCCGCCGGCGCTGACGGTCACCACGTCGATCATCGGGGTCTTCGACGGGTAGGCGCCGATGCTGCCCTCGGTGGTCAGCGACGGCTGAGACTGCGCGATGACGGTGACGTCGGTGGAGGTACCGCCGCCGTCGCAGGTCACCACACTCGGATAGCCCGCCTTGGCGGCGATCACCGCGGCGCCCAGCGCACCGGCGGCCGGGCCGGACAGCACGGTGGTAATGGGCTGGTGCACCACCTCTGCCGCCGACAGCACACCGCCGTTGGAGCGCATCACCGAGAACGGGATGACCCGGCCGGCGTCGAGCGTGGCCAGCTGTTCGGCGATACCCGTAACATACTGCGAAAGCTTGGGTTTCACCGCAGCGTCCACCAGCGTCGTCATCGCGCGTTCGTACTCCCGGTACTCACGGAGCACGTCGCAGGACAGCGAGACGATCGCGCCCGGATGTTCGCGATGAAGGATCTCCCGCATCGCCCGCTCGTGCGCGTCGTTGGCATAGGAGTGCAGGAAGCACACTCCGATGGTCGAAATCCCCTGATGGCGGAACCATCGCGCAACGACGACGGCAGCATCGATGTCGAACGGCCGCACCTCCGCACCGCGAAAATCCATTCGGCCGGCGACCGTACGGACCCGGTCGACCGGGACGATGCGGTCGGGTTTCACCCAGAAATAGGAGTTGCCGTAGCCGTCCGGGACCGACTGCCGGGCGATCTCGAGCAGGAAGGAGTACCCGTCGTTGGTGATGAAGCCGAGCCGGCCGACCTTGCCCTCGAGCAACTGGTTGGTGGCCACCGTGGTGCCGTGCGCGATGGATTCGACATCCCGCGCTTCGCAACCCATCTCGGCGAGAATCTTCCGAATACCGGCAAGGAACCCGTCCGCCGGGTTCGCCGGCGTGGACGGTGTCTTGGTGGTACTGACCAGTCCGGTGCGCGCATCGACGGCGACGATGTCGGTGAAGGTGCCGCCGGTGTCGACACCGATTCGCAGCGGCCGAACCCGTGCACCGGCACCGGCCCCGGCCCGCGTCACCGGCTGCCCCGGCCGGCCCGGGCTCCGATCAGCACACCGATGGCCATGCTGACGGCGCCGAAGGCGGCGGCCGCCAACAGGTCCAGCCGCCGGCCGGCCGCGGTCGGCGTCGCGACGGGCGCTGCCGACGGCACCTGCGCTGCTGCTGCGTCTACGACCGGACCGGTTCCGGCGGCCACCACCTCGGGCGAGGCCACCGCGTTCAGCACCTTGTGCCCGGTCAGCACGTCGTCGATGGCCGAGAAGAATAGCCCCGCCGTCTTCTTCGCCACGCTGGTCAGCACCCGCTGCCCGACCCCGCCGACCATGCCGCCCACGACAGCGTCGGCCTGGTAGTCCAGCAACGTGGTGCCGTCACCGGGGCCGTCCAACCGCACCAGTACCGTCGTGTCGACCGTGCCGGGACCGCCGGATCCGCTGGCGTGCATGGTGAGCGACGTCGGCTGCACCAGATCGAGCAGCCGGACCTCACCGGTGTAGGAGCCCTTGATGGCCGCCACCCCGAGGGTCACCGTCATGCCGAAGTGCCCTTCGCCCAACGGATTCAGCGCGTCGCAGCCGGGAATCACCCGGGCCAGCACTTCGGGGTCGTTGATCGCCTGCCAGACCTGCTCGGGGGGCGCATGCAGGACGGCGGAACCGGAGATCTTCATGCCATGCCTTCCGCTAGCTGGTTGCGTGGGCGATCCAGGTCCGGGATCAGGCCGGCCGCGTGCTCGGCCCGCAGCCCGAACAGCAGGTCCGGGCTCAGCGGCATCGCCACGATTCCGAATCCGACGGCGTCCTCGATGGCCGACGCGATCACCGCCGGCACCGGGATCACTCCCGCTTCGCCGGCGCCCTTGATGCCCAACGGGTTGAGCGGCGACGGCGTCTCCTGGTGCCCGAGCTCGAGCTCCGGGATCTCGGTCACGTAGGGCATCAGAAAATCCATGAACGAGGCGTTGTTGAGCTGACCGTGCTCGTCATAGGCGAGCCGCTCGTACAGCGCGCCGCCGATGCCCTGCGCCACCCCGCCATGCACCTGTCCGCGGACGATCATCGGGTTGATCAGGTTGCCGCAGTCGTGCACCACGCAGTACTGCAGTATTGCGATTTCGCTGGTGTCGCGGTCGATCTCGACGATGGCGGCATGCATGCCTGACGCGAAGGTGGACCGCGGCGGCGAGTAGTACTCCTTGCCTTCCAGCCCGGGTTCCTCGCCATCCGGAACCGGCGGCGCGTCCGCATCGACCACCCGGGCGAACTGGGTCGCGGCCTTTGCCGCCTCGTCGAAGGCGTACCGCAGCGGGTTGGACAGGACCGCCACCGCACCCAGCCCGATGGATGCCGACGGCAGCCCGCGCACCGAGATCACCCCGTCGGCGATCTCCAGGTCGTCGGGCGAACACTCCAACGCATCCGCTGCCACCTTCAGTGCTTTCGCCTTCGCACTGCGGGCGGCCAGCGCCACCGCCGATCCGGACATCACCGCCGCGCGGGAAGCGAAAGTACCGACGGCGTGACCGAACCGGCGGGTATCGCCGGTGGTCACCCGCACCCGCTCGAACGGCACCCCCAATTCGTCCGCCACGATCTGCGCAAAGACGGTCTGGTGACCCTGACCCTGGGAGGTCAGTCCGATGGCCACCTCCACGCTGCCGTCGGTGAGCACCTGCACGTGGGCACCCTCGTACGGTCCGGGACCGGTGCCCTCCACGTAGCAGGCCAGCCCGATGCCGAGCATCCGGCCGTGCACCGCGGCGGCGGCCCGCACCGCGGGAAACCCGGCCCAGCCGATCATCTCCTTGAGCATGGTCAGTTGGGCGGGGTAGTTGCCGGAGTCGTAGATCAGCGGCCGACCGTCCTGGAAGATCAGGCCCTGGTCGTAGGGGAATTCGTCGGGCTGGATGAAGTTGGCCGCCCGGACGGCGGTCCGGTCGAGCCCGAGGAAGTCGGCGATCCGGTCCAGCGTGCGTTCCATGACGAAGACGCCCTGCGGCCGTCCGGCGCCGCGGTACGGCGTGACGATGACGGTGTTGGTGTAGACCGAGAAAAATTCGACCCGGTACGCGCCCGGCTTGTACGGTCCGAGCAGCTGGGTCGAGGTGACGATCGGGCAGATGATCCCGTACGGCGTGTAGGCACCGTTGTCGTGCCAGAACGTCACGTCGAGCGCGGTGATCACGCCGCGGTCGTCGAACCCGACCCGCACGTGGTGTTCCTGCCCGCGTTCATGGGAGGAGGAGATGAAGTGCTCGCGCCGGTCCTCGGTCCACTTCACCGGATGCCCCAGCTTGATCGCCGCCATCGGCACGACGATCTCCTCTGGCCACGGATGCACGATCTTCACGCCGAACCCGCCGCCGACGTCCGGAGCGATGACCTCCACCTTCGGTAGCGGCAGGCCCAGCTTGGCGGCGATCGCCGCCCGGACGGAGGTGGACGCCTGGGTCGAGGAATAGACGCGCAGGCTCTGGTCGTCGGCGTCCCACCGGGCGTGCACGGCCTTGCCCTCCAGCGGCATCGAGCACGACCGTTCGATGGCGAGGTCGAGTTCCAGCACGTGGGCGGCCAGGTCGAAGCCGGCGCTCAGATCTCCGTTCTGCTGCACCAGGTGTGCCGCGACGTTGTCCGGGACGTCAACGTGCACTGCATGTCCGGCCTCGCGCGCGGCCGGGATCCCGACCACCGGCGGCAACACCCGGTAACCCACCTTGATCTTCGCCGCGGCATCCTCGGCCAGGTAGCGGCTCTGCGCCACCACCATCACGATCGCCTCGCCGACGTGGTGCACCACGTCCCGGGCCAGCGGGTAGCCGGTCCGCGGTGCCCGTAGCGCCGGGTGCGGAATGAGCACCGGAAGCGGCTCTGCGGCAGCACCTTCGAGGTCCTCGTAGGTGTAGATCGCCATCACCCCGGGCACGTCCAGCGCATCGGTCACGTCGATGTCCAGGATGTCCGCGTGGGCGTGCGGCGACCGCACGAACGCCGCCTCGAAGGCCCCGTCGGAACCATCCGTCCCGCCGGCAGTTCCCGACCCGGCACCGATGTCGTCGGTGTAGCGGCCGTTCCCGGTGGTCAACCGCAGATCCTCGGTCCGTCGGACCGCCTTGCCGAAGTAGCGGGTGACCATCAGCGACCTTCCCGGGCCAGGTCGCCCTCGCCCGGTAGCGGGGCGGTGGGGTCGGCGGTCAGTTCGGCGGCCCGCAGTACAGCATCGACGATGTTCTGATAGCCGGTACACCGACACAGGTTCCCCGCGATCATCTCGACCGCTTCGGCGCGGGTGGGCACCGGGTTGTCGACCAGGCCGGCGGTGATGGTGGTCAGGAATCCGGGCGTGCAGAAGCCGCACTGCAGTGCATGGCAGTCGCGGAACGCTCGCTGCACCGGCGACAGCGACGCCGGGTTCCCGGTCTCGTCGAGCTGCCCGAGTCCCTCCACGGTGGTGACCTGGTGCCCGCGCACCGACACCGCGAAGATCAGGCACGACCGCACCGGGGCGCCATCGAGCAGCACCGTGCAGGCGCCGCAGACGCCGTGCTCGCAGCCGACATGGGTGCCGGTGAGACCGAGATCATGACGGAGGAAGTCCGACAGCGTCCGGCGCGCCACCACCGACGACGACCGCGCCGATCCGTTGACCACCAGCCCGACCTCGTGCAGCGGCTCGGGCCCGCCGTCTACTTCAGCTGCCCCATTCACGCTGCCACCGGCACAGCGGCGGCGATCGCGGCCTCGGCGGCCCGCACGGTCAGCACCCCGGCGAGGTGCCGGCGGTAGTCGGCCCGCGCGTGCAGGTCGGACGGCGGGTCGAGCGCAGCCATGGCATCGGCGGCGGCCCGGCCGATGGCCCAGCTCTCGGTCAGGTCCAGCACCAACGGCACCTCGGACACCGACAGGTAGGCGCAGCGCAGGCTGTCCACCTCGCCGTCCGGCGCCAGCCGGGCGATCGCCCCGACGCCACAGAGGGCGTAGTCGCCGTGCCGACGGGCGATCTCGACGAAAGCGGACCCCGCGCCCGTCGGTAGTGCCGGGAAGAACGCCTCCACCGCCAACTCGTCCGGCAGCAGCGCGGACTCCAGCACGCCGACGAAGAAGTCGGTCGCCGGGATCACCCGCCGGCCCCGGACCGACGCAGCGGTGATGGTGCCACCGGTCAGCGCCAACACCGCAGTCATCTCGCCACTGGGATCGGCGTGCGCCAGCGAGCCGACGGTGGTCCCGCGATTGCGGATGGTGGGATGCGCGACCAGGGCCAGCCCCTGCGACAGCAACGGCTGCACCGTGCGTGCGGCGGCGTCGCGGTGCACCCGGGCGTGGCGGGCCAGCGCGCCGACCGTGACGCCGGCTGGGCCCGTGGTGAGGAAGTCGAGTTCGGAGATCCCGTTGATGTCGACGAGGTCCGCCGGCTCGGCCAGCCGCATTGCCAGCACCGGCACCAGGGATTGCCCGCCGGCCATTACCTTGCCCTCGGCGCCGACCTCGGCGAGAAGTTCCAGTGCCTCCGCGACGGACGTCGGCCCGTGCCAGCGGAACGGGGCCGGTTTCATCCCCCGATCCTGCCGCATGCAGATGACAGCTCAGTTACTGCGGTCGACCGCACGCGCCAGTGCGCCGACGTAGAGCTCGAGGCTGAACAGCAGGTCGGCCGCCGGGTCGGCGGTGTCCAGTTGCTCGAGCAGCGCGCCGAGCACCGGGAAGGCCGCCCACCGCCCGGCCTGCCGGCGGCGCCCAGCAGTCGGCGGCCCGGACGTCGGTGTTGCTCCACCCGTGCTCGCGACCACGAATCCGTAGACCATGTTGATCAGGGATTTGTAGACATGCACCCGGTGCCGCGGTTCCAGACCGGATTCGGCCAGTATCGACAGCACCGACTCGGTCAGACCGAGCACCGAGTCCGAGTTGTCCAGGTCGCTCGGATCCAGCTCCTGCGCCGTCAGCACGGTGATCATGGCCGGATTGCGCACACCGGCCCGGAAGATGTCGTCGAGCAGCCGCACCAGCTGCTCGGTCCATGGCAGGGCTGGATCAACCGGCGCAAGGGTCGACAGCGACCGATCAGCCATCAGGATCAGCAGCG
>CAXSEW010000274.1:0-6106 GCA_964236185.1 uncultured Nakamurella sp.
ACATCTCGCACACCGAACACCGACTCGCCAAGATCCTGCTCTGGCAGACCGACCCTGCCCCACCCGAACCGCTGCCTCGCGCGGGCTGATTCATGTCGGGGCAAGCACCTCCCGAGCCTTGATCGGTCGATACAGTGCAGAGCACTGTGCGAGGAGTCGACTGAGCAGCGGGGTACGGGCGTGAGCCGATATGTGATCGGTCCGGAAGTGGCGCTCGTTCTGGTGCAGGACATCGACAGTTTTTCCGGCGGCCATCAACTGCTGGCCCCGACACTGCTGCGTTCGCAGCTGCTGTCGCTGCTCTACCAGCAGGTTCGCCGCGGCGAGCTGACGAAGAAGGACGCGCAACACCGACTGGACCTGGTGCGGTCGTTGAACATCCGGCTGCTCGGCGACCGGGTGCTGCAGAGCACTGCCTGGAAGGTAGCCGACCAGCTCGGTTGGGCCGACACCCTGACGGCCGAGTACCTGGCGCTGACCCAGCTGCAGGCGGACGCCTTCATCACCGGCGATGCCGATCTGGCCGCACTGGCGGCCTCGGTGGTGACTGTCGCGCCGGTGTCGGTTCTATCGGCGACCGCGCATCTATCGGCCACCGCGCACTGACACACTCCCTTCGGCGGCCGCGATTCCGACACGGGTCAGCCCTGCTCCGGCCGCTCGAAGTCCAGCTGTTGAAGCAGGTGATCCACCGCCGCTAGCACCGAGCCCTGCAGCAGCCACACGTCGACCCGCTGCTCCGAGTCGATGTCCAGAAACATCAGTTCGGTCAGTACGGCGCGGGTTTCGCGAACGAAGGCGACTGCGCGGGTCATCGTCTCCTGCACCGGATCGGCATGCTGCCCGCCGAAGCTGGCGGTGATCAGGTCGCCGAAGGCGCGCAGGGCATTCGCCAGGTCGTCGAGCACCACCGCGAAGGCGCGTCGCAGGTCGCCACCGGCCGCGCCGGAACCCGTCCCGGACGGCGCTTCGCGCGCGATCACCGCCAGCAGGGCCCGTTCTCCGGCGAGACACCGGTCCAGCCGGTCGAGGGCGCTGCGCAGTCCGGCATGAACGTCGGCCCCGGTCAGCAGAGCGCGGGGATTGAGCAGTCTGCTGTCCTGGATGGCTTGGACGGCGGCCATCGCCTCCTGGATGTCCTGTCCGATGGAGCTGATCCACCCGGACCAGGCCGCACTCTCCTCAGGGTGCGGAGCGCGGTCGCCGAGTGTGGTGGCCACTTCGTCCAGCAGCGCCGCCTGCGAGCGGGCTACCCGGCGCACCGCGTCACCGGCGCGCTGGTTCGGGATGGACACCGGCGCAATCAGGGTGAAGCCGATACCCACCGCCGTGCCGATCAGCGTGTTCACCACCCGCACCTCCGCCGCCAGCTCGGGCGTGGTGACCGCCAGGATCAGCATGGCGCTGATCGGCGCTTCCAGCGACTGTTCGCCCAGCCGCAGCACTCTCGCCAGGATCAACGAGGTCGCGATGGCCAGCGCCAGGCTCCACCAGGAGAGTCCGAAGTAGCTCGCCAGCCCGACCGCGACCAGTACGCCGGTGAGTACCGCGCCGACCCGAACCAGCCCCATCCGCAGCGTGCCGACGGTCGACGCCTGCACGACCAGCAGCGCCGTCAGCGGAGCCGTCAGGTCGAGGATGCCGGGCGACACTGCCTCGGCGGCGAGGTAGGCGAGCACCGCCGCCACGGTGAGCCGGGTGATCTGCGCGGTCGCTGCCCGCATCCTGGCTGCCGCCGCCGATCCCGACGTCGGAGAGGAGGGCGAGACCCACCACAGCAACTGGCGCAGCCGGAGCTGCGTTTGCAGCCGAAGGCGTGCCAGCGTGGCCATCGATCCAGGCTAGGCGACGCACCACCTGCTCAGTAGTGGGCGCGCTCTGCGACGAAACGCTGCCGTTGGACCGCTCTGCACCCCGCTTCCCGGCCGGCTGCGGATACTGGGCGTAGGAGGTGGCCGACGACATGGCCGGCCGGCCCAGAGGAAAGAGATGGTCGTGAACGAAGAAGTCGCGCTGTCGGCGATCGCTGATCGCTACGTAGCCGCACTGTCCACCGGAAACGTGCAGGAGATCGACATCCGGTCCTTCGACCGGCTGGCGGTCCCGTCCATCGCCGCGGTGTTCACCAGCCCCGAGGAGCCGGCCCCTGCACATTCGACGGGTTTCGGCGCTTCCACGGCCGCGGCGCGGGTCGGGGCGCTGGGTGAGTTGAGCGAAGCGGTGCTGGTGAACCGGGTCGTCGCCGCCCTGTCGCCGGAGTCGGGCAGCTACGTCGAGATGTGCGCCCGCTACAGCGCCGACCTGGTGGTCGACCCGGTGACCCTGGTGCTGGAGGCGGGGTCGGACTATTCGCCGGACCGCCCGCTGTTCTGGGTGCCGATGACCAGGTGGCGCACCGGTGAGGCGGTACAGGTACCGATCGAGTTCGTCGCCTCCGAGCAGCACACCCTCCCTGCGGAAGCTCCGCCGGGCGGGTGGCTCACCACCGCGGTGACCAACGGGTTGGGGGCGGGGGACAGCTTGGAGCGCGCGCTGGGTCACGCGCTGCTCGAAATCATCCAGCGCGACGGCGACACGGTCTGCTACCGGGCACTGGACACGGGCGTCGTGATCGACCTGTCGACCAGCACCGACCCACAGACCGTCGAACTGCTGGAGAACTATGCGCGCCAGGGCGTGCAGCCGCTGGTCAAGCTGGCCGAATCCGAGCTGGCGACCGTCGTGTTCTGCACCGGTATCGACAGCGCCGCCGGCACCGCTGCCGATACCGGTCCGTTGGCCGTCACCGCCATCGGTGAGGCGGCCGCGCTGGACCCGACCAGTGCCATCCGCAAGGCACTGCTCGAATACGCATCCTCCCGGGTGCGGAAGGCTTTCGCCTTCGGCAATCTCGAGGACGTGGGCGCTCGGCACCCTGAGTACCTGCAGCGTGAACTATCCTTTCCGCTGGTACCGCAGGAGGACCGTGCCGTCCACGAAATGCAGCGGTGGTCCGCGATGTCGGCGGCGGAGCTGTCGGACCTGGTCGCTCCGACGCTGTATCGGACCGAGCGGACTGTGCCACTGGACTCGCTGGGCCCAGATGTCCCGGTGCCTGATCCCGCGGCGGCGCTGACCGAACTGCTGCACCGGCTCGCCGATTTTGACGTGCTGTATCTGGCCGCGGGCGAGCCGGGCAGCATGCGGGCGGTGAAAGTGTTGGTCCCGGGCCTCGAGGTGGAGACCATGTCCTACCTCCGTATCGGCGAACGCGTGCTGCGGCGGTTGCTCCACCGGGACAGTGAGTTGGTGGGCCTGGGCGCCCCGGCCACCGCCGATCGATTGCCGATCCACCTGACCGCTGCGGCCACGCAGCGGATCGGCAACACGGCCTGGTTCGATCGCTCGGTGGTCGCCCGGCTGGTCGGCGGTCTCTACCCGCTCTATCGCGAGCCCGACCGGTTCGCCATGCAGCGGTTGGCCAGGGGGGAACGACCGCCGCAGCGGTAGTACGTCTCGGGTCGAGCACTGGACGGATGGCACAATCGATCGTGCGCCGGGACCGGCGCGACGACAGCGCCGGAGAAACGGATGAGAACGATGACGGGTCGGAACGGCGTCTCTGCGCCGCGCCTCTTGCAGGCAGTGGCCGCCGGTTCCGCGCTGTACGGCGCGTTGCTGCTGTCTGCTCCCGGCACGGCGGTCGCCGCTGTCGGTGGCGCGCTGACGCCGCCGCCGAGTTGGATCGTCCGCGTCCTCGGCATTCGGCAGATCGGCCAGGGCGTCGCAGTGCTTCTGCGTCCGGCACCGTCCACCGTCGCGGTGAGCGCGTCGGTCGACGGCCTGCATGCCCTCACCATGGTGGCCGCGGCCGTTCGGTGGCCGAGGTATCGGCGCGTTTCTGTTGCCAGCGGCGCGGTGGCGGTGGCGTCGGGGATGCTTGCCGCCCTGTCGACCTGACCGATCCGGAGCTGCACCATCACTGAGCGGTGCACTGCGCTTTCGTTGCCTGGCAGGCTTTCCACCCCGAATATCGGATCAACGACCGGACTGCCGGGGCGTACGCCTCGGCCGTCTCGGCCGGGGTAACGCTCACCGCGCCAACCCGCTGAGCGCAGGTAGAGCCGGCTGGTGCCGACCAGCGCCACCGACACCGGCCGCCGCATAGATCGGTGCGCGGCGGCCGGTGTCGGCGAGCTAGCGGGCGATCGAGGAGCCCGAGCGCCGTCCGGGTTCGCTGCGCTGCGCAGTTCCTCCCTGCTCCTCCTGGGCGTCGCCCAGCGCGACGTAGTCGCCGACCCGGCCGAACCGCATCTTCTTCGTGTGCTCCAGCGTGTCCTCGATGAGCATGCGATTCATCCTGATCAGGTCGGCGGTGATGCCGATCATGATGGACAGGAATCCGACGATCATCGAGACGGCGCCGACCAGGATCGACTGCAGGTGCTCACCCTTGTCGCCGGTCAGCCGCAGCACGCCGTAGCGGGCGAAGAAGAAGAGGCCGACCACGCCGAACAGCGCGGCGAAGAAGGAGAAGATCGCGTACGGCTTGTACATGATGTACGAGCGGATGATCGCGCCCGCCGACTTCATCATGTGTTCGCGCATCGATTTGAACAGCCGGGATTCGCGTGTCTTCGGGTTCGTCAGGATCGGAATGCTGGCGATCTTCAGCTTCTTGTTGCCGGCCTGGATGATCGTTTCCATGCAGTAGGAGAACCGGGTGATGGTATTCAGCAGCATCAGGCTGTCCCGCGAGTACGCGCGGAACCCGCTGGCGGCGTCGGGCAGGGTGGTGCCGGCCGCGCGGTTGACCACGCTGCTGCCGAATCCCTGCATCTTGATCTTGAATTTCGAGAAGTGCTCGACCAGGTGCACCTGGCGGTCGGCGATCACGATCTCCGCCTCGCCGCGCAGGATCGGCTGGACCAGGTCGCCGATGCGCTCCTGCGGGTACTGGTTGTCGCCGTCGGTGTTGACGACGATGTCGGCCCCCAGTTCCAGCGCGCGCTGCACGCCGTCGTGGAAGGAGCGGCCCAGACCCCGGTTGCGGGCATGCCGGACGAAGTGGGTGACGCCGTGGGCCTTGGCGACCTCGACGGTGCGGTCGGTCGAGCCGTCGTCGATGATCAGCACGATGATCTCGGCAACCCCGGGGATCTCCTTGGGGATGGTCGAGAGCACCAGGCCCAGAGTGTCCTCCTCGTTGAGGCAGGGAACCTGGACGACCAGCTTGATGCCGGGCCGCGGGTCCGGGTCGGCCGGCCGCTCGGCCATGCCGGGGATCAGGGAGGTCTGAGTGCCGGGGGATGACCAGGCCGCGGGTTCAGTGATGACCCGGGATTCGGACGTCGTCATGCAAACTCCTGACTTCTCGCTCTCCACCGACGCCGAAGGTCGCCGCGACGGTCGTACACCCCAAAATAGACGGTCGGCGCGGACCTTGACGCCTCGAAACGCGCCCGCAGGTCGTTCAACGGGCCGACGTGTGGCCCAGCGGACTGCGCAGCCACCCCGTCACGCCTCCCGGTTCCTCCGGTGTTCGGGGCGCCGGTGATCACTCTCCGGCCGGTCGCTCAGGTTCCAGCGTCCTGCTCATCCAGATCGAATCCTGCGCGGCGAAGCCGTGCCGGCTGTAGAAGCTGCGGACCCGGGCGTTGTGCGCCTCGGTCTCGAGGAACAGCACCCGGCAGCCGGCCCGCAGTGCGTGATCGACCAGGGAATCCAGGGCCCGGCCCCCCAGGCCGACGTTCTGCTGCCGCACGAACAATTCGTCGATCAGACCCTCGCGTCCGCCGGACTCCAATGAGTAGCCCCAGGTGAGCACCGCATAACCTGCGACGGCACCGGTGTCGTCGGTGATCAGCCAGACCTGCCCGGCGGTGCCGTCGGCCAGCAGGGGGATCAGCGCCGATCGCACTTCTCGCTCGTCGAAGACGTGCCGATCGACGCGGTAGAACTCGGCGATCAGCGGCACCAGCACCTCCAGATCGGCGCTTGCGGCCCGCCGCAGGATGTCCATCGGTCGATGATCGCAGCCTCCCGGGATACCCGGGGCGGTGAGCCCGAGGATGGACATGTACCCGCCGTTGTCGGTCGTCGTTCATCGGCGCGTCACCGGCTCGCC
>CAXSEW010000275.1:0-6079 GCA_964236185.1 uncultured Nakamurella sp.
ACTGCAGCACCTCCGCCCGCGCACCGGTCATGGCAGGGTCTCGCTCAGCGTGACTGGGGTGACAGCTCGAGTGTCAGGGCCGGATCCGGCGCTTCCGCTTGTTGGCGCGCTCGGTCAGGATGATCCAGCTCGCCAGGGTGATCGCGCTGAACACCAGGAAGTAGTCCTCGACGTGCGACACGTGGTTGCCCCAGGTGAGCAGCAGTAGTCCGAAGACACCGAACCACAGGAACATCCGGCGTCCGCGGGGCGCGAAGTCGCTCCAGTGGCCGTGCCAACCCCATTCCTCGCTGGGTGCGTCCGGGTTGTAGGAAACTAGCTCTCCACCATGCGTAGCCTCGACGACGGCGCCGTGGTTCGTCGCGTCAAGGGTCGCTGGGCTGTGGCCCGCGGCACCGTGGCGGGAAGCGTCCTGAGTGGACGGGCGATAGGGCTCGAGCGCACCTGAAGAGGTGGAATCGCTGATCGGGCTGGACACTGGTCCTCCTACTGGTGGCGGGTGCTGGGATCCAGTTTGGCACGAGCAGTGGCCGGCCGAACGGGGTGGGCGAGAATGACGGGGTGAGCACCCCGCGGCGAGTACTGATCCTGGGTTCCACCGGCTCCATCGGCACCCAGGCGCTGGACGTCATCCGGTCGCACCCTGGAGAGTTCGAGGTGGTCGGCCTGGCCGCCGGCGGGGGACGACCGGACCTGCTCGCCGCCCAGGCTGCAGAGCACCCCGACGCCATCATCGCGGTCGCGTCCGGCCCGGCGCCCGAACTCCCGGGTCAGCGCTTCGTTCTCACCGGCCCGGATGCGGCCACCACCATCGTCGACGCCGTACCGGCCGACGTGGTGCTCAACGGCATCACCGGCTCGATCGGGCTCGGCCCGACGATGGCCGCGCTGCTGGCCGGCCGCACGCTCGCACTGGCGAACAAGGAGTCGTTGGTCGCCGGCGGTTCCCTGGTCACCTCCGCGGCGCGGCCGGGGCAGATCGTCCCGGTCGACTCCGAGCACTCGGCGTTGGCGCAGTGCCTCCGCGGTGGTAGGGCCGATGAAGTCGCGAAGCTGGTGGTCACCGCGTCCGGCGGGCCGTTCCGCGGCCGCACCCGGGAGCAGCTGACAGGCATCACCGTTGCCGACGCGCTGGCCCATCCGACCTGGGCGATGGGACCGGTCGTCACGGTGAATTCAGCCACACTGGTGAACAAGGGCTTGGAGGTCATCGAGGCGCACCTGCTCTTCGGCATTCCCTACGAACGCATCGACGTCGTCGTCCACCCGCAGTCGGTGATTCATTCGATGGTCACGTTCCGGGACGGTTCCACCCTCGCGCAGGCCTCGCCGCCAGACATGCGCCTGCCGATCGCACTGGGCCTGACCTGGCCGGATCGCCTGGACGACGTCGCGACCCCCTGCGATTTCGGCAAGGTGTCGACCTGGACCTTCGAGCCGGTCGACGAGCTCACGTTTCCGTCACTGGGTCTGGCCCGGTCCGCCGGGCAGGCCGGCGGGCTGGTGCCGGCCGTGTTCAATGCCGCCAACGAGCAGGCGGTGGCCGCTTTCCTCGCCGGAAAACTGCGGTTCATCGACATCCCTGACATCTTGAGCGGCATCCTGGAGGAGTCGGACCACGTCCGCGGCGAACCAACCGGCATTCCGGACGTCCTGTCCGCGGAAGAGTGGGCGCGCGCCAGGGCCGACGAGATGATCGTCCAGGCGGTGAAGTGATCGTCCGGGCCTCGAGCCGGTAGGAGGGAAAGCAAGTGCTGACCGTGATCGGCATCATCCTGTTCGTGCTCGGCCTGCTGTTCTCCATCGGCTGGCACGAGCTCGGTCACCTCACCTTCGCCAAGCTGTTCAACGTCCGGGTGCCGCAGTACATGATCGGCTTCGGCCGGACGCTGTTCTCCCGCACGCGGGGCGAAACCGAATACGGGCTGAAGGCCCTACCGCTGGGCGGGTACATCCGGATGGTCGGCATGGTGCCGCCCGGAAAAGATGGTCGGCAGCGGATCACCTCGACCGCGATGGGCCCGGCAGGCATGGTCCGGCAGCTCATCGAGGATTCCCGCGCCGGTGACCGCGCCCACGTCACGCCGCAGGACGAAGGCCGCCAGTTCTATCAGCTGCACCCGGCGAAGCGGATCGTCATCATGATCGCCGGGCCGCTGCAGAACCTGATCCTGGCTGTCGTGCTGTTCATCGTCGTGCTGTGTGGGTTCGGCCTCCAGGTCACCGTCCCGACGGTGGGCACCGTCAGTCAGTGCGTACATCCCGCCACCTCGACCGTGACCACCTGTGCGCCGACGGATCAGCCCACTCCGGCGGCGCAGGCCGGGCTGCTGCCGGGCGACAAGATCGTGTCCTTTGCCGGGACCCCGATCAGCAGCTGGGACCAGATGCGCGAGCTGATCCGCGACTCCGCCGGCAGGACATTGCCGCTGGTCTACGAGCGGGCCGGCGTCCGCACCGCTGTGCAGGTGCCGATCGTTGCCAACACGCTGGCCGTGTTCGACGACCAGGACAACCAGACCGGGACGACCATCGGCGGATTCCTCGGCATCACCGCGGCCACCGAATACCAACGGCAGTCGGTCGGCGCCGCCTTCACCGTCACCGGTCAGTTCATCGGCAACGCCGCCCACGCGGTGGTCACCATCCCGGCCCGGATTCCGGCGCTGTGGCAGTCGATCTTCAACGGCAAGGAGCGCCCGCTGAACTCACCGGTGGGCGTCGTCGGTGCCGGCATCATCAGCAGCGAGATCCTGTCGTCGGACGAGGGCGCGACGCAGAAGATCGAATTGTTCCTGCAGCTGGTCGCCGGATTCAACATGAGCCTGTTCCTGCTGAACCTGCTGCCGCTGCTGCCGCTGGACGGCGGCCACATCCTCGGCGCCGTCATCGAGTGGGTCCGCCGCGGCTGGTCCAAGATACGGCGCAAGGCCGACCCGGGGCCGTTCGACGTGGCCAAACTGATGCCGGTGGCCTACGTGGTGGCATTGTTGTTCATCGGGCTATCCCTGTTGACCTTCGTGGCCGACGTGGTCAACCCGGTGAAACTGTTCGGCTAGCAAGACACAGCTGGCAAGCGCCATACAGCTAGAACTCGACACCCAACGGAAGAAGCAAGATGTCTCAGGCAACAAGCGGTGCGCTGGCCATCGGATTGGGCATGCCATCCCTCCCCGCCGAGCGCGCCGTCCCGGTGCTGGCTCCGCGGCGGCCGACGCGGCAGTTGAACGTGGGTGGCGTGTGGGTGGGCAGTGAGCACCCGGTGTCGGTGCAGTCGATGTGCACCACCAAGACGGCCGACATCAACGCCACCCTGCAGCAGATCGCCGAGTTGACCGCTGCCGGTTGCCAGATCGTCCGGGTCGCGGTGCCCGACACCGACGACGCCGAAGCGCTGGCGGCCATCGCCAAGAAGTCGCAGCTCCCGGTGATCGCCGACATCCACTTCCAGCCGAAGTACGTCTTCGCCGCCATCGAAGCCGGCTGTGCCGCCGTCCGGGTCAACCCCGGCAACATCCGCAAGTTCGACGACCAGGTCGGCGCCATCGCGCGGGCCGCCAAGGACGCCGGCATCGGCATTCGCATCGGCGTCAACGCGGGTTCGCTGGACCGCCGCCTGCTGGAGAAGTACGGCAAGGCCACCCCCGAAGCGCTCGTCGAGTCGGCGCTGTGGGAGTGCTCGCTGTTCGAGGAGCACGACTACCGCGACATCAAGATCTCCGTGAAGCACAACGACCCGGTGATCATGGTGCGAGCCTACGAGCTGCTGTCCCAGCAGTGCGACTACCCGCTGCACCTCGGCGTCACCGAAGCAGGCCCGGCCTTCCAGGGCACCATCAAGTCGGCGGTCGCGTTCGGGGCGCTGCTGTCCCAGGGCATCGGCGACACCATCCGGGTTTCCCTGTCGGCTCCGCCGGTCGAGGAGGTCAAGGTCGGACTGCAGATCCTGGAATCGCTCAACCTGCGGGAACGCGGCCTGGAGATCGTCTCCTGCCCGTCCTGCGGCCGCGCGCAGGTGGACGTCTACAAGCTGGCCAACGAGGTGACGGCCGGCCTCGAGGGGATGGACGTGCCGCTGCGGGTGGCCGTCATGGGTTGCGTCGTCAACGGCCCGGGCGAAGCCCGCGAAGCCGACCTCGGGGTCGCGTCGGGCAACGGCAAGGGGCAGATCTTCGTGCGCGGCGAGGTCATCCGGACGGTGCCGGAGGCCGACATCGTCGAGACGCTGATCGAAGAGGCGATGAAGCTGGCCGACATCATGCGGGCGGCGGGTATCCCCAGCGGGGAACCGTCGGTCAGCCTGGTCTGAGATCGTCCGTCTTCCGTCGATGCTGACCACCGGACTGGCCCGGGTCCTGGGGCCGGCCAACGAGGCCGAAGTGGCGCGGGTGCTTGCCTCGGACCCGGTGGCGAACTGCCTGGTCGCCGCCCGGTTCGAGCAGGCGGGGATGGACTCGCGCGGACTCGGCGGTCAGTTCTGGGGCGTCTCCGGCGGCCGCGACGGGATCTGCTTCGACGGGCCGAACCTGGTGCCGCTGTCCGGCGACAAACACTGCATCAAGGCTTTCGCCCAGGTGGCATCGCGGACCGGCCGGCGGTGCGCGTCGATCCTGGGATCGGCCGAGCTGGTGCTGCCCATGTGGGACCGGCTCTCGAATCGGTGGGGGCCGGCGCGGGAGGTCCGCGCCGACCAGCCGCTGCTCGCCTGCACCGAACGGGCGCAGTGTGCAGCCGACCCGCTGATGCGACCGGTGCAGCCGGCCGAGTTCGAGGCCTATTTCCCGGCCGCCGTCGCCATGTTCACCGAGGAGGTCGGGGTCGATCCGCGCCGGCCGGACGGCGGCGTCGGTTACCGGGCACGCGTCCAGGAGCTGATCGCGACCGGCCGCTCGTTTGCGCGGTTCGAGGACGGCAAGGTCACCGTGAAGGCCGAGATCGGCGCGCTGTCCGGCCGGACCGGACTGATCCAGGGGGTCTGGGTCGCGCCGGAGCACCGCGGTCGGGGCCTGGCCGCCCCCGCGGTCGCCACCCTGGTGCAGCACGTGCAGTCGCTGCGCCGTATCCCCAGCCTGTACGTCAACGCGCACAACGCCGCCGCTCGCGCGGCCTACCAGCGGGTCGGGTTCCGTCAGGTGGGGACATTCGCCAGCGTGCTGTTCTAGCGCCCCACCACCAGGCCGGATGTCGGGACGCGGTTACACCGCATCCGGCGTTGCGGCCAGTGGTTCCTCCGCCGGCTTCTCAGCCGTGACCTTGCCGCCCGGATGCAGCAGCGACGCCACCAGGCACACCACGAGCGCCACGGCCATGCCGATCAGTACGGCCCGGGTGGCGACGGCGAAGTCGGCGGGGATGGCGGCGCCGATCTTCTCCGCCATGGCGGCCGGCATGCCGTTGGACGACGGCGGGGCACCGCCGGTGCTGCTGCTCGCCGCGGCCCGCGCCGCGGCGGCTGCGTCCGCCGGTGACAGCCCGGCCCCGGCGAAGGTGGTGGTGAGCCGGCTGGTGAACACATTGCCCAGCAGCGTGCCCAGCACTGCCAGGCCCAGTGCGGACCCGTAGTTGCGGACGGTCTGCGAGATGCCGGTGACCTCGCCGTAGGAGGCGCGGTTGACGGCGTCGGTGCTCGACGGCCCCAGGATCAACCCGATGCCGGCACCGGCCAGCACGATGGCGTACCACTGGGCGCCCAGGTTGAGGTCGGTGAGCCTGATCGCCCACAGCGTGAACCCGACGGCTCCGAGCACCGAACCGGCGACCAGGGCCGGCCGCGCGCCCCGGCTGTCCAGGATCCGGCCGCCGATCTGCGCGGCCGGCGCGAAGCCGCCGAAGAAGACCAGCAGGTACAGGCCGGCGTTGTTGGCGTCGTAGCCGAGCGACACGGCGGAGTAGACGCTGGCGAAGAAGAACACCGGCACGAACGCGATCATCGAGAAGAACAGCACGACGTTGTCGACCAGGAACGCGCGGTCGGCGAAGATCCGGACGTTGATCAGCGGGTACTGGGTATACAGCTGCACCCGGGCGAAGATCACGATGACGACCAGGCCGCCGGCGATGCAGCCCCAGGTGCGGGCGT
>CAXSEW010000276.1:0-6070 GCA_964236185.1 uncultured Nakamurella sp.
TGTGAAGGAGGGGGCATGACGGCGACCAAGCGTTCCGCCGCCCTGCTCGGCCGACTGCGCGGCGGTGCCGGCGTCCATTCCCACGCCGCCATTCTTGCGGAAATACGCCGGGTCATCCTTGAAGGCGGAGTGCCGCCCGGCACGCCGATCCCGGTCGAGCAAGCCGACCCGGCCGACGACGAACGGGCGCTGCAGGCGCTGCACGCCCTGGACCGGGCGATGGCGGCGGAGGACCACCGCGAGTACTCCGCGGCGAGCCGGCGGTTCGACCTGGCGCTGGTGACGCCGTCCCGGATGCGACCGCTGCTGGCCACGCTGGAGTCGGCCTGGAACGTCACCGAGCCGTTCCAGCCGATGGCGCTGATCAGTTCCGACGAGCGCCGGCAACTGCACGCCGAGCACCGGGAGATGCTCGAAACCTTTCTCGCCCGCGACGCGGAGGCACTGCTGCCGGTCGCCGGTCGGCACCTGGACCAACTGGACTCCTGCATCGCCGGCCTGCCGGTCGATACCGGCCGGTTCAGCGCCGGCGACGCCGAACCGGCGGACCCGGGACAGGTCGGCGTCTGATGGGCGGGCATCATCGAGGGCGTCACGCGGTCGCCGTGGCCTTCGTCGTCGAAAAGGAAGGGAGGGTGAGCGTGACGTCCGATCTTCCCGGAGGCACCGTCGGCGGTCGCCATCGTGCCCCGCCCGAGGCGCTGGCTGTGCTGTCTGTCGAGGACTTCAACGCCCTGGACACCGACGCCGCGGCGGCGACCCTGAGCGCCTGCCTGGACATCCCGGAGTGGGTGACCACCGTGGCGGCCGGACGGCCCTACCAGCACGCAGCCAACCTGTACGCGGCGGGTGCGGCGGCCGCCACGCTCATCACCTGGCCGCAGGTGTCAGGTGCACTGGACCGGCATCCGCGGATCGGTCAGCGGCAGGCCGCCGCAGCGGCCGGCGTCACCGAGACGGCGTGGTCCTCGGCGGAGCAATCCGGCGTCGCGGACCGCCATGCGCAGGCCCTCGCGCAGGGAAATGCGGAGTACGAGCAGCGCTTCGGTCACCTGTTCCTGATCTGCGCCAGCGGCCTGTCCGGCGAGGCGATCCTGGTGGCCCTGCGCTCGCGACTGTCCAACGAGCCCGCGGTGGAGCGGACCGTGGTGACCGGCGAGCTGCGCAAGATCGCGGCGCTGCGCCTGGCCAAGGCGGTCGCGCAGTGATCGAGAAGCTCTCGACGCATGTCCTGGACACCGTTGCCGGCGCTCCGGCCGCCGGCATCACGGTCACCCTCGAGTCCATCGGCCCGGAAGCACTTGGCACGGTGATCGGCGCGGACAGCACCGACGCCGACGGCCGGGTCGGTCGGCTCAACGCCAGACCGCTGGTGCCGGGGCAGTACCGCCTGACCTTCGTCACGCAGGAGTACTTCACCGCGCGGCATGGTTCGGCTTTCTACCCGCGCATCGTGGTCGAGGTGACGTTGTTCGACCGCGAGCACTTCCACGTGCCGGTGCTGGCCGGCACCTACTCCTATTCCACCTATCTGGGGAGCTGAAAAATGGCGATCGTGCTGGGCACCAATCGGTACGGCAAGGCCGAGGTGCGACTGGTGCACATCGAGCGCTCGACGCCGGTGCACGTCATCACCGATGTCAACGTCACCAGCCAGCTGATCGGTGACTTCAGCGACTCGCACTACTCCGGTGCGAACGACAAGGTGATCGCCACCGACACTCAGAAGAACACCGTCTATGCGCTCGCTCGCAAGGGCGGCGTGCCGAGCATCGAGGAGTTCGGCCTGCGCTTGGCCCGCAATTTCGTCGGTGCCTACGACTACGTCACCGGCGCCCGCATGGAGATCGAGCAGTTCGACTGGGACCGGATCCAGACCCCGACCGGCCCACACGACCATTCGTTCGTCAAGGGCACCTCGGCCGTCCGGACCACGCTGGTGCGCAAGGACTCCGGTGGCGAGACCGTCCTCTCGGGGCTGCGCAACCTGGTCGTGCTGAAGAGCACCGGTAGTGAATTCCACGGGTTCCCAGATGTGCCCTACACGTCCCTGGTGGAGACCGACGACCGGGTGATGGCGACGTCGGTCAGCGCCCGCTGGGCGTACGCGAATTCCGGCGACATCGCCGACGAGCTCGACTGGAATGCGACGTTCACCTCCGTGCGCGCGGTGATGCTGGCGGAATTCGCCAACCTGCACAGCCTGGCGCTACAGCAAACTCTGTTCTCCATGGGCCGCGCCGTCCTGGAGGCGCATCCGGAAATCCTCGAGATCCGCCTGTCGATGCCGAACATCCACCATTTCGTGGTGGACCTGAGCCTCTGGGGCCTGGATAACCCGAATACGGTTCTCTACGCTGCCGACCGGCCGTACGGTTTGATCCAGGCGGCGGTGGTGCGGGACGACCGGCCCGCGCCGGAGGGTCTCTGGGACGGTGTGGCCGGGTTTCTGTAATGGCGTCACCCGCGTACTCGAAGGGAATATCGCCACTTCAGAGAAATGAGCAGGATCACCGGATCGGGAGAACCGACCGGCCGAAGCAGTGAGTGAGGGAGTGTTGTGAGCATCACCATCGTTCCGAATGCGCCGCAGGTGCCTGGGCTGTCCAGGGTACTGACGCCGGAGGCGCTGGCGTTCTTGTCCGCTCTGCAGGAGAAGTTCGGGCCGCGGCGCGCCGAACTGCTGGCCCTGCGCGCGACCCGTCGGCAGGCCGTCGCCGACGGCACGAGGCTGGACTTCCTTCCCGAGACGGCCGAGATCCGCAGCGCTGACTGGACCGTCGCCGTGGTGCCGCCGTACCTGGCCGATCGGCGGGTCGAGATCACCGGACCGACCGACCGGAAGATGACGATCAACGCGATGAATTCCGGCGCGAAGGTCTGGCTCGCGGACATGGAGGACGCCAACACCCCGCACTGGGGCAACGTGATCGACGGGCAGGTCAATCTGGCGGACGCGATCCGGGGCACCATCACCCTGGAGCAGGGTGGCAGGTCCTATGCGCTCTCCGGCGGCGATCATGCGGTCATCGTGATGCGTCCGCGCGGCTGGCACCTGCCGGAGAAGCACCTGACCTCCGGCGGCGAGCCACTGTCGGGCTCGCTGGTGGATTTCGGGCTGTACTTCTTCCACAACGCCGCGGAGCTGCTGGCCGGTGGCCGCGGTCCGGCGTTCTACCTGCCGAAGATGGAGTCGCACCTGGAAGCCCGGCTGTGGGCAGAGGTGTTCGCCTTTGCCGAGCAGTACGTCGGCGTGCCGGCCGGCAGCGTGCGGGCCACCGTGCTGATCGAGACCATCTGGGCCGCGTTCGAGATGGACGAGATCCTGTACGAGTTGCGGGACTACGCATCCGGGCTGAACGCCGGACGGTGGGACTACCTGTTCTCGGTGATCAAGACGTTCCGCGACGCCGGCCCGGGTTACGTGCTGCCGGACCGGAATTCCATCACCATGGCCGCGCCGTTCATGAAGGCGTACTCGGACCTGTTGGTCGCCACCTGCCACCGGCGCGGCGCCTACGCGATCGGCGGCATGGCGGCGTTCATCCCGTCCAAGGACCCCGCGGCGAACGAGATCGCGTTCGCCAAGGTACGGGCGGACAAGACCCGCGAGGCCACAGCCGGTTACGAAGGGTCCTGGGTCGCGCACCCCGGACTGGTACCGGTGTGCCAGGAGATCTTCGACGCCGCGCTCGGCGACCGGGTCGAGCAGTTGGACGTCGGCATGGATGCGACGGTCTCGCCCGCCCAGTTGCTCGATTTCGCCTCCCTGCACGTCGACGGCCGGCCGCCGGTCACCGAAACCGGCCTGCAGAGCAACATCGCGGTGGCGCTCGAGTACGTGGTGACCTGGCTGTCCGGTCGGGGTGCCGTCGCCATCAACAGCCTGATGGAAGATGCCGCGACCGCGGAGATCTCCCGGTCGCAGGTCTGGCAGTGGCGGAAGGCCAAGACGGTGCTGGACACCGGCCGGGTGGTGGCCGCACCGCTCATCACCGAGTTGGCCGACGCGGCGACGGAGGCCCTGGCCGACCGGTGGGCCGAGGTGCCGCGCGGGCGCAATCTGCTGGCCGATGCCCGCAACCTGCTGGTCGACCTGACGACGCAGAAGTCGTACGAGGACTTCCTCACCCTTCGGGCCTATGAGCTCATCGACTGACCGCCGGGTCTCCGCCCTGTCGCCGGAGTCGGGGCGCGGCTGGGAGCAGGTCCTTGCCACCGACGACGCCCTGTACGCCGCAACGTATCCCGGGCCGCCGGCACCGGGATGCGTGCACACGGTCTACCTCCCGGTGCCGCGGTTCACCGCGGATGCCCTGCACCAGTGGCGCGCGGCGGCGCAGCAATCCGTGCGGGAGCACCCGGACCAATGGACGGCCGTACTGTCCGAGCTGGCGGCGAACGCGGAACTGGGCGACGACGGGGCCGCCCGGCTGCGGGAGCTGACCGCGGGCAAGCTCGATCGGGAGCCGATCGAAGACCTCCGGATCGACTTCGAGGACGGCTTCCGCGCCCATCGCGGCACGCCGGCCGATGACGAGGAAGAGGACCACCACGCCATCCGGGCGGCCGCGTTGGTCGCCCACGCGGCATTGCCCCGCTCCTGGGGCTTGCGCATCCGCAGTCTGGGGGGCGCCACCAGGGCCCGCGGTCTGCGCACTCTCGACCTCTTTCTCGGAGAACTGTTGCGGCACGGCCCGCTGCCCCGGGGGTTCGTGCTCACCCTGCCGAAGGTGACCTCGCTGGCGCAGATCACCGTCTTCTGCGCCGTGCTGGTCGAGATGGAGCAGGCCCATGCCCTGGACCCGGGCATCCTGACGTTCGAGATCCAGGTCGAGACGCCGCAGACGGTGCTCGGCGCCGACGGCACGGTGCCGGTGGCGCAGATGATCCACGCCGCCGGTGGCCGCGTGTCCGGCCTGCACTTCGGCACCTACGACTACACGGCGAGCCTGGGAATCCTGGCAGCGCACCAGAACCTGCGTCATCCGGTGGCAGACTTCGCCAAGAGCCTGATGCTGCTCGCCGCTGCCGAGACGGGCGTACGGGTGTCCGACGGGTCCGACAACAAGGTTCCGGTGGGCGACCCGGCCACGGTCGGGCAGCGCTGGGCCGCACACGCCGACGGTGTCACCCGGGCGTTGCGACAGGGCATCTTCCAGGGTTGGGACCTGCACCCGGCGCAGCTGCCGACCCGGTTCGCCGCCACGTTCGCATTCTTCCGGGCCGGTTGGCAGCAGGCCGCGGTCCGGCTGGCCGACTACCACCGGCAGGACGCTGGCACGTCGGGCGTGCTGGACGAACCGGCGACCGCCTTCGCGCTGGCCCGGCACCTTGCTGCGGCGCTGGCCTGCGGCGCGGTGGTCGCCGACGAACTGGCCGGCATCGCTGGGATCGACGAGGCGGTGGTGACCCGCTACCTGGTCCGGGGAGCACCGCCCGGCCCGCCGGAATCCGTCGGCGTGCCATGATCTGCCGCGGACGCCATGAGGTCTGTCGCACTGCCCGCCGTCCCAATCCACCCGCCCGCCCGCCCGCCCACCCATCGACAACGGGAGCATCGTCGTGAATCTGACACCGGGTGACACCGAGAAGCTGCTGCTGTCGGTGGCGGGAATGGTCGCCCGCGACCGGCTTGCCCGCGGCGTGAAGCTGAACTATCCGGAAACCGTTGCGCTGCTGACCACCTGGGTCATCGAGCGGGCCCGCGACGGGCGCACCGTCGAGGATCTGATGAGCACCGGACGTGAGGTGCTGGGTCGGGACCAGGTGATGGACGGCGTCGCTGACATGCTGCCCGACGTGCAGGTCGAGGCCACCTTCCCCGACGGCCGCAAGCTCGTCACCATCCACCAGCCCATCGCCTGACGGCCCCGAGACCGCTCCGAGGAAAGACCGACGACCGATCGCAGAAGGAGATCCACTGTGGCACAGGGAAGCTCGGACGGCCCAGGAGCTGTCCGCACCGCCGAGGGCAGTATCGAGCTGAACGGCAACAGATCCGACGGCGAACGGATCGAGCTGCACATGGTGAACACCGGTGACCGGCCGATCCAGATCGGGTCGCACC
>CAXSEW010000277.1:0-6039 GCA_964236185.1 uncultured Nakamurella sp.
CATCTGCAACGGTTGGGCATCACCGCGCTGCAACTTCTGCCGGCACACGCGTCCGCCGCTGAGCCAGGCCTGCACGCCACCGCGCGGCGCAACTACTGGGGATATTCGACTCTTTCCTATTTCGCCGTGCACCCTGGCTATTCATCCGAGCCCGGCCGCGAAATGACGGAGTTCGCGGCAATGGTCGACACCCTGCACGGCGCGGGCATCGAGGTGCTGCTCGACGTCGTCTACAACCACACCTGCGAAGGCGGCCAGGACCTGCCGGTGGAGCTGTCCTGGCGCGGCCTTGCGCCCGACACCTATTACCTGCCAATCGGTCGGGATATCACCGGAACCGGCAACACGGTCGACCCGCGGTCGCTGACCGTGGTCCGCATGGTGACCGATTCGCTGCGCCACTGGTCCGGCCAACTGGGTGTCGACGGATTTCGGTTCGACCTGGCCTCGGTGCTCGGCCGGCCTGGCGGCGGACCGTTCGACGCCGGTTCCGCGCTGCTGACGGCCATTGCCGCCGACCCGCTGCTGTCCGACTGCAAACTCATCGCCGAACCGTGGGATGCCACCGGCGAGGGATATGCGGTGGGCCGTTTCGGCGCGCAATGGGCGGAATGGAACGACCGGTTCCGCGACTCCGTCCGCGACTTCTGGCGCGGCAACGGCGGCGTCCGGGACCTGGGCTACCGGCTCTCCGGGTCCAGCGACCTGTACGGGCTCACCCGGGGCCCGTGGGCATCGGTCAATTTCGTCACCGCCCACGACGGCTTCACCCTCCGCGACCTGGTGTCCTACAACGACAAGCACAACGAGGCCAACGGCGAGCTCAACCAGGACGGCACCTCGAACAACCGGTCGGCCAACTACGGCGTCGAGGGCGAGACGGACGACCCGGCCATCCAGGCTGTCCGGCTGCGTCAGGCGAGGAACCTGGCGGCTACGCTGCTGCTCTCCACCGGAACCCCGATGCTGGTGATGGGCGACGAGATGTGGCGGACCCAGGGCGGCAACAACAACGCCTACTGCCAGGACAACGCCACCAGCTGGGTCGACTGGAGCCCGGTCACCGGTGAGCACGACCCGGCGGGCCCGCCCACCCCGGCGGCCGACATGGTGGCGTTCGTCAGCCGGACGCTCGGACTGCGCGCCGAGGCGCCGGCGATGCGCCAGGGTGAGTTCTTCGAGGGCCGGGCGCCCAGCGGCGGGGACGGGCTGCCGGACCTGGTGTGGTTCTGCGAGAACGGCGAACCGATGACCGACGCCGACTGGTTCGACGACCAGCGGCGCACCGTGCAGATGTGGATCGACGGCCGGGACGTCCGTGGGCACACCGCGGCCGGAGCGCCGGGGACCGACGACTCCTGGCTGCTGGTGCTGCACGCCGACGCCGATCCGGTCGAACTCACCCTCCCCGGGCCGCCGTACGGCGAGGCGTACACGCCGGAGCTGGACACCGGGTCGCCCACCGGGGAGCCGGTGGACCCGCACCCGCTGTCCGGCGGGATGGAACTGACCCTGCCTGGCCGCACGGTGTGGCTGCTGCGCGCGCACCGCACGTCCGACCCCGACTGAAGTACCCCCGCACCGAGCAGCGCCCCGGCGGGAAGATCCGCCGGGGCGCCGTCGTAGAGGCCGTCAGGCCGTGGTGACCAGCCCGAGCTCGGCCGGGGAAGCCAGCAGCGAGTGCCGCGGCAGCACGCGCACCGTGTAGCCGACCGGGCCGGACCGGTCCAGCGGCAGCTGCGATTCGTAGCGGTAGCCGTCGCCGTTGCCGACGAAGGTCATCGGCACGGTGGAGATCTCGTGCAGTACCTCCGCGTCGTCGACCCGGCCGGTGACCGTCTGCACCTCGACGTCGCCCGGTTCCAGCCCGCCCAGGTCCAGGTAGGCGCGGACGACCATGACGTTGCCCATCGACGGCTCTGAGCCGATGCCGGAGGTGTCCACGCTGGTCACCCGGACCCGTGGCCAGGCCTCGCGGACGGTGTCCTTCCACGCCGACAGGTCCTTGGCGACGGTCAGGTCGGCGGTCACCCGGCGGCTGAAGGTGGCGGCCGGAGCGTAGTAGCCGTTCACGTAGTCCCGCACCATCCGGGTGGCCTGCACCCGCGGGCCGAGGTAGGACAGCGTGTGCCGCACCGTATCGACCCAACCCTCGGGCCGACCCTCGGCGCCCCGCGAGTAGAACAGCGGGGCGACCCGCTTCTCGATCAGCTCGTACAGCGCGGACGCCTCGAGGTCGTCGCGGCGGTTCTCGTCGGCGACGCCGTCGGCGGTCGGGATGGTCCAGCCGTCCTGGCCGTCGTACAGCTCGTCCCACCAACCGTCGGAGATGGACAGGTTGAGCGACCCGTTCAAGGCGGCCTTCATACCCGAGGTACCCGACGCCTCCTGCGGTCGGATCGGGTTGTTGAGCCAGACGTCCGCACCCGCGCACAGCACAGCAGCCATGCCCATGTCGTAGTCCGGCAAGAAGGCCATCCGGTGCCGGATGCCGGCGTCGTCGGCGAATCGGACCATCTCCTGCATGAACCGCTTGCCGTACTCGTCCGCGGGATGCGCCTTGCCGGCGATGATGATCTGCACCGGACGGTCCGGGTTCAGCAGGATCGCCTTGAGCCGCGCGGGATCGCGCAGCATCAGGGTGAGCCGTTTGTAGGTGGACACCCGCCGGGCGAACCCGATGGTCAGGATGTCGGGATCCAGGATCGTCTCGGTCCAGCCCAGTTCGGCGGCCGAACTGCCGCGCAGCAGCCAGGACTGCTTCACGTCGTGCCGGGCCCTCGTGACCAGACGACCGCGCAGGGTCTGCCGGAGCTCCCAGAGCCGCTCCGAGCTGACCCGGCTCGCGGCCGGCCACTCCGACGCGGAGGCCAGGTCCTGCCAGTCGGCCATGTCGCCGGCCACGTCGTACATCTCGCGGGCGGCCCAGGTCGGCAGGTGCACGCCGTTGGTGACCGAGCCGATCGGTACCTCCTCCGGCTCGAACCCGGGGTAGAGGCCGGCGAACATCTCGCGCGAGACCACGCCGTGCAGCTTGGCCACGCCGTTGGCCCGCTGGGCCAGCCGCAGACCCATGTGGGCCATGTTGAACCGCGAGGGGTCGTCCTCGGCGCCGAAAGCCACCGCGTCGTCCACCCGCAGACCCGGCAACAGTCGCGACTGACCCTCGCCGTCGCCGTCCAGGTAGTGCCGCACCAGGTCGACCGGGAACCGGTCGATACCGGCGGGCACCGGGGTGTGGGTGGTGAACACGGTGCCGGCGCGCACCGCGGACACCGCTTCGTTGCAGGTCAGGCCATCCGACGCGACGAGCGACCGGATGCGCTCCAGGCCCAGGAAGCCGGCGTGGCCCTCGTTCATGTGGAAGACCTCGGCAGCGGGGTGGCCGGTGGCTTCGACGAACGCATTCACCGCCCGGACGCCGCCGACACCCAGCAGGATCTCCTGCTTGATGCGGTGGTCCTGGTCGCCGCCGTAGAGCCGGTCGGTGGTCGAGCGGAGCTCGTCGTCGTTGAGCTCGTTGTCGGCGTCCAGCAGCAGCAGCGGCACCCGGCCGACGCTGGCCTGCCAGATCCGGGCACTCATGGTGCGGCCGCCGGGCATCGGCACGCTGACCGTCAGCTGCTCGCCGTCGGCGCCCAGCACCCGGTCGATCGGCAGGCCCTGCGGGTCGTGCGCCGGGTAGTGCTCCTGCTGCCAGCCGTCGGCCGACAGCGACTGCCAGAAATACCCGTAGCGGTAGAGCAGCCCGACGCCGATGATCGGTACCCCCAGGTCCGAGGCGGACTTGAGGTGGTCGCCGGCCAGGATGCCCAGGCCGCCGGAGTAGTTCGGCAGCACCTCGGAGACACCGAACTCCATCGAGAAGTAGGCGATCGCCTCGGGCAGCTCGAGCCCGGATCCGGCCTGCTCCGCAGCCGCGATCTGGTGCTGGTACCAGCGCGGCTCGGTGAGGTAGGAGTGCAGGTCCGCGGCCAGCCCGTGCATGCGCTCGAGGAACCCGCGGTCCTGGGCCAACTCGTCCAGCCGGGAGACGGACACCGCACCGAGCAGCTTGAGCGGGTCGCCTTCGAACTTCTCCCACAGGGTGGGGTCGATCACGGCGAACAGATCCTGACTGGCCGGATGCCACGACCAGCGGAGATTACGAATGAGTGCCCCGAGCGGCTGCAGCGGCTCGGGCAACTGGGTGCGGACGGTGAACCGTCGAAGGGCCTTCACCGGATCGAATCTAGCGGGTCCGACCGGAGTCGCGAACCTGATCGGCAGCTTGTTCAAGTGAACGTAACCATTCGGCGTCCAGGCCTCCACCTGTGCCGCCGGGATCTTGCACTGACCGTGACCGCCGTTGGAAGGTTCACTGCGTCGGTCGAGCGGGAATCCGGCCCCGGCAGCTGATCCGGGAGGCGACTCAGGTTCATCGCACCCGTCCGCCCACCGGCGGATGTGACGAACTCGGTCGTGGTGGCTCCGGTTGCGCTGCGCCTCCGAACGGCCCGGTACTCTCACCCCCCGTGGCCGGACGAATTGGATTGATCGACGTAACGCCCAGCGTGGCAGGAGGCCGGTATCCGGCCAAGGCCGTTGTCGGGGCGGTGATCGAAGTGGGTGCCACCGTCTTCCGCGAGGGACACGACGCGGTGGCGGCCAACGTGGTGTGGAAGCCGCCGGTCACCACCCCCGAACCGGGGCAGCGCAAACCGGCGGGTACCGCCGCAGCACCCTTGCAGCGGATGGCACCCGGACTGCCCGGCACCGACCGATTCACCACCCGGGTGACCGCCGACCGGCCCGGCATGTGGAGCCTGGTGATCGAGGCGTGGAGCGACCCGCTGGGTACCTGGCGGCATGCCGTCGAGGCAAAGGCTGCGGCCGGCCAGTCCGGGCAGGAGATGGCCAACGACCTGGAGACCGGCGCCCTGCTGCTGGAGCGCATCGGACGCCGACCCCGGCAGAAGTACGCGTCGACCATCAAGGCAGCCGTCACAGCACTGCGGAGCGACGCCCTGCTGGTCCCGGAAAGGATTGGTCCGGCGCTGTCGGTGGAGCTGTGGCCGGTGCTGGCCGCCGACCCCATCCGGGAGCTGATCACCCGCGCCACCGCCGTGCAGATCTGGGTGGACCGGCCGTTGGCCGAGTTCGGCTCCTGGTACGAGTTCTTCCCGCGGTCCATCAACGCCGAGATCGACGACGAGGGCCGGCCGCTGCGGCACGGAACCTTTGCCGACGCCACCACCATGCTGCCGCGGGTCGCCAGGATGGGCTTCGACATCGTCTACCTGCCGCCCATCCATCCGATCGGAACAGTGAACCGGAAGGGCCGCAACACGCCGGCCGAGCCCGGCGGCACGATCCACCCCGACCCTTCCGACGTCGGTTCGCCGTGGGCGATCGGTTCGGCGGACGGTGGTCACGACGCCGTCCACCCCGAGTTGGGCACCATGGACGACTTCGATGACTTCGTAGCTGCCGCAAAGGATCTGGACCTAGAGGTGGCGCTGGACTTCGCCCTGCAGTGCGCGCCCGACCACCCCTGGGTGACCAGCAACCCGGAATGGTTCACCACCCGGCCGGACGGGTCCATCGCCTACGCCGAGAATCCGCCGAAGAAGTACCAGGACATCTACCCGCTCAACTTCGACAACGATCCGGCCGGGCTGTACGCGGAGGTGCTGCGGGTGATCCAGCTGTGGATCGCGCACGGCGTGACCGTGTTCCGGGTGGACAACCCCCACACCAAGCCGATCAACTTCTGGGAGTGGCTGATCGCCCAGGTGCACGCCGACCACCCCGAGGTCATCTTCCTGGCGGAGGCGTTCACCAAGCCGGCGATGATGCACGAACTCGGCCGCACCGGCTTCAGCCAGTCCTACACCTACTTCACCTGGCGGACCGGCAAGCAGGAACTGATCGACTACGGCGTCGACCTGGTGGATTCCATCGACCACATGCGGCCGAACTTCTTCCCGACGACGCCGGACATCCTGCACGCCTCGCTGCAGACCGGCGGCGAGGCGATGTTCGCCATCCGTGCGGTGC
>CAXSEW010000278.1:0-6014 GCA_964236185.1 uncultured Nakamurella sp.
AAGATCAACTTCGCGTTACAAGATCAACTCTGCGCCCGGACGGCGCATCCGGGCTTAGTGTCGCCAGCCTCCCCGGGCCTCGTCCTTTGTCACCTGTCCTTGCTTCTTCAGGCGGTTCAGCGTTCGGCTCAGCTCATCGCCCACCCACAGAATTGCCGGCGATCCCCGGACGGCTGCCGGTACGTGCGGCCACACAGCACGCCGTAGCTCAGCAAGGCTGAAGGCCTGGTCGGGGCATTCACTCAGAGCGGCGAGCAACCACTTGGCGATGCCGCGCCTCGCTTCGCGGCGGGCATCGTCGTCCGCCGGTTGCGCCGACGTCATGATGGTGTCCACATTGCTTCACGTGCCGTACACACGGCTCCGCCGTAGTGGGGACTCATGCCGATCGGAAGACGGTGTCGGTGTGCCAGGCCAGGAATTCCTTGTTGGGCAGGTCTGCGCGTCTGTGCGGCAGGGCGATGACGGTGCCCTGCCGGGAGTAGAACTCCTCGCCATTACCAAACTCGTAGCGGAGGCGGGTGCTGACCATCAGCCGATACTGGGGGTCGATGGACAGGTAGCCGCGGTCGAACAGGGTGTGGACATCCGAGCGCAGGAGCAGACCGTTGTCGATCCGATGCTCTCCGCCGGCGGGCAACGGCCGGATGTGCGCGGCTTGCAGGACGGGGCGGATGTGCCCGCCGGTGACGGCGCAGCGGCGGTCGTAGGCGCGCAGAACCACGGCTTGGAACGCTTGTTGTCCGAGTCGTTGCGGTGTCAGGCGCGGGTCGCCGTACACCGGGCCGCCGCGCAGCCATGGCAGCTCGACATCCAGGGGCTCGTTGGAGGTCTGGTCGCCGTATAGGCGGTGCAGCACCTCCGCAAAGTAGCCGCTGACGGGTTCGGCGGCGAGGTCGTAGCCCTTGCCTTGCACGATGCTGGGCGCGAACCCAGGCGGCGGGTCCGCGGTGAGCGCGGCAGGAAAGAAGCGGGTCCCGCGGAGCAGCACGCAGCCGATCATCGGGTCCTCGTGCGGCCCGATCGGCTGCTTGCGGTACCGGCCGATGCGGGCCCGCATCTCGGTCAGGCTGCCCACACCGTTGCCTTCGCCGTAGAATTCCCACGCCTCGGAGACGTGCAGCGGAACGAACCCACTGAATACCGCCCCTCCGACAATCTGATTCTGCGGATAGTGGGTCTTGAACAGGAACGGCTCGCCGGCGGTGAGAACACCGAACTCGCGGGCGCCGCCGGGCCGCCAGAAGTTCACCTCGTCCAGTTCCGGACGGTCTGCGAGGTACCGGTACCAGTCGGCGTCGGTGACACCGACGTAGGCCTTCATGCCCTGCAGAGTCTGCAGTGTTCGCCGCCACGGTGCCACTGTGGACACCTACAAGTCGCTCGAGCACACCCTCCGCCGGTTCGCCGCCGCCCGGGACTGGGACCAGTTCCACACGCCGAAGAACCTTGCCACGGTTCTGGCCGGCGAGGCCGGGGAACTGGCCGCCGAACAGCAATGGCTCACCGGCGCCGACATCGCCAGCGGGCTGCAGGAAGGTCCGCTGCGCGAGGGGGTCGAAGATGAAGCCGCCGACGTGTTCATCTACTTCATCCGATTCGCCGACCGCACCCGCATCGACCTGTTCGCCGCTGTCGAGGCAAAGATCCGCCGCAATGAGCGGCGGTATCCCGCAGACACCGTCCGAGGGCCCGCCGCCAAGTACAACCAGCTGAACCCGAAGCCAGACGTCGACGCCGCGGGTATGACCGGCTGATTCTCGGACCGGCGCCCGCAGCGCGGGTAGCTCACGCCGCGGCACCCGCCGCCGGATCGCGACCGCATTCGGTCCGGCTGAATGGTTCGACTACGTAGATGTGCTGCAGTACCTTGACACGGACCGCGGGGCGGACGTCGACGCCGACGTTCTACAGCTCGCCGGCGTTGCCCACGCCAACGTCCGGCCGTCTAACCAGTAACTGGATCGAACTGGGCCACTACGACGACGTTGTCCTCACCTGACACTGCGCTTTCGTCACGTGACAGATCAGTAGGAAGGAGATCCGTTGTGTCGCATAGTATTTCGCCGATAATCTATTTTATGTCAGTAACGTCGTACATCGCCATCCCGTGAACCCTTCGAGACCTATGCCGGCACGACACCCAGCGCCACTTTGACCAATTCGATGTTCGTGAGGTCCTGTAGCTTTTTACCGAGGTGAGTCTGGCCATCGAGTTCGACGATCAGGGTGTTGCGCTGGTCGTCGGCGGTCAAGGTTCGCAGCGTGTCGTCGTCGCGGATCCCGAGGCTGCGCATCGCCACCATGACCGCACCCATCCCCTCGAGCTCCGCGTCGTTGAAGCGCTGATAGTCCTGTTGGCTGCTGTGCTTTGTGAGCTCGACGATGAGCGTGTTGCGCATATCGTCGGCCGACATGCCATTCAGCTCGTGGTGGGTGCGGAAGCCACCGACCAGCAGTACACCGCGCATCCACGAGCCGACCTGGCCGGGGGCCTGGCCGCGGGTCGCCAGATCGCTGCCGAGGCCGATCCGAGCGAGGTCGAGGTTATCGAACCCCTGCAACGCGCTGCCGACATGGGTCTGCCCGTCGAGCTCGACAATGAGCGTGTTGCGCTGATCGTCCGCCGTCATCGCGCTCAGTGCGGCGTCGTCACGCAGGTGGCCTTCACGAAGGAAGACCATGACGGCCCCCATGCCGGCGAGGGTGTCATCGTCGAAACGCTGATAGTCGGCTTGATGACTGAGCCGGGTCAACTCGACTATCAGCGCGTTCCTCATGTCATCGTTCGACATCGCGTTCAGTTCAGCCTGAGTGCGAAAGTGTCCGGCCAACAGCACACCTCGAATCGGGAACCACGTCTGCGCGCCGGCGTGAATCATCACGTCGACGAATTCGTTTGTAAGGTCGACAGCTACTAAGCGCAACGCGAAGTCCCCGGCAGTGCATGGCCAATCGGTGTGATTGCTGGCGAGCGTCAGAAGGGCCGCGCCTTCGTAGCGCACCCGTCCGTCCGGATTGAGCGAGTGGATGACCAGGGCGGGTGTCAGCGCCTTGTCGTAGCCGATACCACCGCGGCGGAGTTCTACGAGAAACGTCCGGTCGTCGCCCGCGTGGGAGGGGATCGAGAGGAGCACCGGAAGGGGTGCGGGCGGATGCAGCAGCTGGTAGTTGAGCGCATAGAGCCGGCGTGTGACGGGTTCTTGCGCGTAGGTGCCGTCGAGGTGCATGACCGAAGGGCTGTCACGGAATGGCTGCTCGCGATACAACTGGGCGGCTGCCAATGACGGGCCGACCACGCGATTGGCCCCCGAGCCAATCCAGGTCTCGCTGTTCACCGTCATGATGTTGCCGTCTGGTAGGCGCGGGTCACTGGGCCGGAGAAACTCCGGTACGTCACGGGCACTCATCACCGAATAGGGTGATGCGTACTCGCGTCCATCGGCGTCGATCTCATGGCTGAAACCGTAACTGTGCCCCAGTTCCTGACAGGCCGCGTCGAACGCAGTAAGACTGTCCACCACGGTCACCGGAATGGTCTTAGTGGTGCCATTCCTGAGCGTCACCTGGCTGCCGCCGCCGCCGAATGTATCGGTAGGCTGGGCGAACCAAATCATCAGGATGTCCGTGTTGTCCCAATCTGGATTCACCGTGGCGGTGGCCGCCTTAATCACCGCGTCCTTGAGCGCGGCCCGCTGGGTTTCGTTGTCCCTGGCGACACCAGGCCTCGGGTCCCCGACCACCACAGGAGGATAAAGGACATGGTCGAGTGAACAGAGCCCTCGCGAGGACGTCCACCAGAAGTCGCCCAGACTGAACGGGATGAGTGGTTTCATCCAGTTCTCCATCTGCTGGTCGGACCAGACGGTAGACGGGTCGGTGTTGGTGTCAAAGCGCACGCGCAAGATACCGATCATAGCCGTTTACTCCCTGTTCGGACGAGATTGGGATAGGTGCTTCGCTTTGACGCTTGATACCAAGGATATTTGGCGTCGATTTCGTTCCATTTCGGTGCGGAGAATCAAAGCCGGGCCTCCACGCCGACATGCTTCCACCGATAAGCCAAGCAAGCTCCCTTATCGTGGGGTCGAACCAGCGCTCGTCTGTTCAGGCTCGGACGAAGCGCGCGATGAACTCGACCTGGATCTGACGCCCGATCATCAGACTCGGAGCGACGATTCCTAGGTCGGCCCGATCGAAAGTGCCGCAGACACCGACCGAAACGTGGCGCCGGGCCACGTCCCGCACCTCGATCCTGAGCTCGATCGGAATGCTGCGACCGTGCGCCGACAGGGTGCCGTTCAACTGCTGTCCCGAGCTTGCCAGGTCAAAGGTCAGCAGCGGGAACTGCACGAGGTCGAGCAGCTTGGGCTTGGCCAGGTCGAGATCCCGACGCCGATTGCCCGTGTCGATGGCGGCCAGGTCGAGCTCCGCGTGGCAGGGGAGCAGCTGGCCGGAGTCGTCGACCTGCACGACGCATTTTCTGATCGGGACCACTCCCCGTACCTTCTTGAATCCAAGGTTGGACACCACGAACATGGCAAGATTGCCGGCTTCTACCGACCAGCTCCCGCTGGGGAACTGGCGAACGGTCGCCGTACTGCTGATGGTGGACATGGCATTCCTCTATTCGACAGTGGTGAGTTCGGCGGATGAGTCGGCCTGGGCCGACACCTGGTAAACCTCGATCCGGTCGGGTCCCGGCAGCAGACCGGGGTCCTCCCCCGGCAGCAACTGGGTCGACATGATCACCTGTTGTCCATGACGAAGCGCTTCCTCGGTCTTGACCAGGATGATCACCACCTCGGCCCCGTCGGGCTGGTTCAGGACGTAGACGGCGACGAGTTCGTCGCGCATCCGGGGGTCGGTCCGCATGGCCGGTACGATTCGCTCCTGGCCGGCCCGGCGACTGGCCCGGACCATCTCGTCGCTGCGCGGTCCGTCGAAGAAGGTGAGCTGGGCGTACATCGGGTTCCTCCAAGTGAACTCGTTGAATGTGTTCGTCGTCGGGACCAAGAATCGGCGGGATCAACCACCCGCGAATCAGCGGCAGTACTGATGCCTGTACTGATTGCTGCTCGCACCCGCGATACTGATGACCATGACCACGCTGCCCGGCCGTGAGCCGCAGCTCGCCGTCATCGACGAGGCGCTGCGGCAGGTGCTGACCGGTTCCGGGCGCCTGGTGCTGATCAGGGGCGAGGCCGGTATCGGTAAAAGCCACCTGGTGGACGCCGCGTTGGCTCGGGCTGGGCAGCAGAACCTGTTGTCGGGCAGGGGTTATGCGGTCGACGACGTCGGCGCTCCGCCGCTCTGGCCCTGGCTCCGACTGACCCGTGACCTACCGGAGCTGGCCGCCGACCTGGATTCGAGCACCTCGACCGGTACCGGCGTCGACTCGGCTGCCCGATTCCACATGTTCGTCGCCGTCGCCGATGGTCTACGCGGGCTGGCCGCCCCTCGCGGTCTCGTCCTGGTGTTGGAGGACCTGCATTGGGCGGATCGCACCAGCGTGCTGCTGCTCCGGCACCTGTGTTCAGAATTGGTTGACAACCGGATGCTGATCCTCGCCACCTTCCGCGAACAGTTGACCGGACCGCTGGCTGACTATCTGCCGGAACTGTTGCGCGGCAACCAGACTAGGGCGATCCGGTTGACCGGCTTGGCTCCGGCGGCGGTCCGGAACTGGTTCGGACTAACGCCGGAGTTGGCCGCTTGCCGGAGCGTGGCCGGGCTGCTGGTCGACCGCACCAACGGCAACCCGCTACTCCTGCGCCTGGCGGCCGAAGCCCTGTCCGGGACTGGCGACGTCACGGCGGACAGCGTCGATCGACTGCTGACCGACCGGCCCGATCTACGGGTCCTGATTGCTGGACGGCTGGCGGCGCTGAGCGAGCGGTCGTCCAGGGTGGTGACGACGGCCAGCGTCATCGCCGAGCAGATCCAACCCCGGATGCTGGCCGGCCTGCTGGCCGAGCCGGTCGCGGTCGTCGAGGAACTGCTGGCCGAAGCCG
>CAXSEW010000279.1:0-6002 GCA_964236185.1 uncultured Nakamurella sp.
TCGGCCGGCATTGGCAGCTGGTCGACGCCGACGGCGCACATGCGTTGCTGGACAACGGTTCAGCATTCGTCAAGCTGGCCGACGCCAAACATCAGCTGTTCCCGGCCGCCCGGTTCACCGACCCGGCAGCGTTCGAGGCGGCGGTGACCCGGCTCGGCGCCGCCCGCGAGGTCCAACTTCTAGTCACCACTGAGTGGTGGGACATCGACTCCGAATACCGGGTGTTCACTGCCGGCCGAACCGCGTTGACCGTCTCGCCCTACCGGGTGCTGGACGAGCCGTGGAGCCCGCTGCTGCACACCTCGCGCGCGTCGTTCCATCGGGAAGCGGAGGCGTTCGCGGCGGAAGTCCTGGCAACATTGAACGACGAGGACGTTCCGCCAGCTGCCGTGCTCGACGTGGCCCGGCTGACCTCCGGCCGGTTCGCGCTGCTTGAGGCGAACCAGGCGTGGGGTTCCGGGTTGTACGGATGTGATCCGGACCAGGCGCTGAAGGCGATTCTGGCGGCCAATGCACCGGGCGATGACCGGTGGAGATGGCGCCCGGATCCACTGATCAACTATCCGTGAGCCGGCTCGACGCTACGTACTGGCCCGGTATGCGTTGAGCCGCTGAATTTCCCGCACTCGCGTTGGCTGGTTGGCCAGGAGATAGCGAGTGCCGCCCGCACGCTCGCCGGTCATTCAGTTGCTGGACCCCGGCGTCCTGCACCGAACTGGCCAAAGTCCGCGTGGGATACCGTTATCAGGATGACACTGAATCATGTGAGACGTGGAAGCGGAAACCCACTGTTACTCGTGCACGGTCTCGGCGTTGGTTGGCGTTCCTGGACCCCGATCCTCGATGAACTGGCCAAACGTCGTGAGGTCATCGCTATTGACCTACCGGGTTTCGGTGAGACGCCGTCGTTGACCGGCGAGGTGTCAATTACCACCCTGACCGACTCCGTCGCGAAATTCATCGTTGAGCAGGAGCTGCACGGAGTCTCCACCGCCGGCCAGTCGATGGGCGGTCGCATTGTGCTCGAGCTCGCGAGGCGGGGAGTCGGCGGCGACACCGTGGCGTTGGACCCGGGCGGCTTCTGGAGCGACCGCGAGCTCGCTGTTTTCGGCGCCACGCTGCGTCCGTCAATCGCCCTGGTTCGAGCGCTGAAAGGTAGGCTGCCGTCGCTGCTTGGCAGTTCCATCGGCAGGACCGTGTTGCTGGCTCAATTGTCGGCGCGACCCTGGGCGCTCTCGCGAGAGACGGTGCTGCCGGACGTGCGCGGGCTGGCCGAGTCCCCGGCGACCGGCGCAGCCCTGAAGGCCCTGACCAAAGGTCCCAAGCAACAAGGCGCCCCAGCAGGCACGGTGCCCGGCCGGGTCACCATCGGTTGGGGGCGCCGTGACCGGGTGACGTTCCCCGGACAGGCCGCACGCGCCGTGGACCTGTTCCCTGATGCAGTACTGCACTGGTTCGAGCGGTGCGGTCATTTCCCGCAATGGGACGCACCACAAGAAGCAACGCAACTGATTCTCGATAGCACCCACTGATGTTCGTTGCTCTCCCAGCCGACGACATCACCGGTGCCTGCAGCAGCGGGCGGGTCGCTGACGCCAAGCGTGGGATTGTTTGTCGACCACCGACCATTGAATGTTGGCTCTGGCTCAAGGTCTGAGCGACTTCCGACCACTATGAATGACAAGACTTCCCCGTCATGCGAACGGCGTTCTCCACGTTTATTCAAGCCGGCCGGATGCTGGGACGGAACGCCGGCCGAGAACGGGCTGCCCGCCATTGCCCCCGCGGTAACCCCGGTGCCACGGCCAGTGCCCGCGATCGTCCGGGTAGACCAACTGCACCGCACGCACGGACGGCCCGCACAGCGCTATCGCCGTATGCAGATGCGCCGAGGGCTCCGTCAACGCCACGAACTCGACCGACAGATCGTCGAGTATTTGCTGGCGAGTGCCGGGGATCGGTTCCGGTGCATGCATCAGGTGCGCGGCGAACCCGTTGAGCACCTCCATGGCCCGGTCCGGTCGCATACCGGTGACCACCAGTTCAGGACGGTCATGCTCGGTGAGTCCCACTGTGTATGCCCAGTCAGGATAGAGTTTCGATCGTTCGATCCATTGCACGGCCCAGCCATAGCGATCGACCTTCTCCCGCATCAAGCGGTAGTAGTGTCGGCTTTCGTGGCCGTCGGATGGTCGCACTCCCAGCACATGATTCCCCCTCTGTCGTTCCACCTGCTGAGGAGTGTGCAACACGGCACCGACAGTGCCGCCTTCCCTGCTAGCCCGTTCGACCCGTGCGGCCCCAACCCGGGGACCGCTGACCTTGTTGGGTCTCGAAACTCGCTGCGGTGACCGTGCTTCGGCGCCGGAAGGTGCACGACCTCATCGCAGCGAACCCGATACTCATTGTTCGCCGGAACGGTCCTTCGGCGGCGTGGTCGAGGGAGGCTCCAGCTGTTGGCCCACGTCGATGCGGTTCCCGTCAGGGTCGTTGAACACGGGGTGAAGGGCAGCTGCCGGAGCAGCGGCGGTACCTGCCGTTGACCGAGGAGGTGGTCACCGCCCACCTGTCCGGAGAGATCGACGTCGGGCTGTATCCACTACTGGACGGCGATTGCACCGGTTGGCTCGCCGCAGATTTCCACGGGCCGGCCGCAATGCTGGATGCGTTGGCCTATCTGAAGGCGGCCCGCGCCGCTCGGGCGCCCGCGGTGCTGGAGATGTCCCGTTCCGGGTCGGGCGCGCACGCGCGGCTGTTCTTCACCGCCCCAGTCCCGGCGGCATCCGCCCGGCAGGTCGGCGCCGGAGGGCCCGACGCTACACCCTTGCTCGCCGATTTGCGCCACCTAGCTCGCCGATCCGCGGACAATTGCTCGCCGATTCGCTCCAACCAAATCGCCGATTTGCGAGCCTGTGCTTGCCGATTCGCGGCGGTGGACACCGATGGGCGCCGGGCGGCGTAGAGCAATGCCGAGTCGACGGTGTAGGGCGCGCCCCGAACGTTCAAGGCCGGAAACGCGTCGTCCAGATTCGAGAAACCCGCGGTGCGGTGCCCGATCCGGTTCTCGGTCAGTACGCCGACGACGAGACCGGCCGATACAACAACCGTCACCGCTACTACGACCCGGCCGCTGCCCGGTACACCACCAGCGACCCGCTGGGCCTGGCTCCTGCTGACGATCCGCACAGCTACGTCCTCAACCCGACCGGCTGGTCGGACCCGCCGGGGCTCACGGCATGTGGTACCGGCGGCGTTGGTGCGGGTCGACCGGACGGCGCTCTGCCGGATGAGACCGTGCTGGTCCGAGTTGGAGCGAATGGGCCCGATCGATGTGCGGCCGGCAGCGGCGTAACGGTGCAGGCGTCCCGCAACATCCACGCTGCGATGTTCGACGCCCGCCGGTTGTGCATGCACCTTTAACGTCCGGCTCTGTGAGGTCTGGGCGCGCGACTCACTGCTGGCTGCTGGCCGAGCTACCGATGCTCCGTATTGCTGTGCTCGGCTGGCCGGCGTCCATGCCGCTGGCCAGCAACAGCGCCACCACGGCCAGCACCGCGATCGTCACAGCGGTGGCCACCCATCCGGCAGCGAGGTAGGCAACGCCGACCGCTGCACCCAGCACGCTGGAGCCCAGGTAGTACGACATCAGGTACAGCGCCGAGGCCTGTGCGCGGTTGCTCGACGCCCGGGCCGAGATCCATCCGCTGGCAGTGGAGTGGGCGGCGAAGAAGCCGGCGGTGAACAGCACCAGCCCGGCGCCGATGCACCACAGGTTGTTCGGCAGGGTCAGCGCGAGACCGGCGAGCGAGAGCACGATGCCGGTGCGCAACACCCGGCGGCGCCCGAACCGGCCCGCACAGTAGCCCGCGACGGCCGAGCTGACAGTCCCGGCCAGATAGGCCAGGAACAGGCGTGAGGCGGCGCTTTCACTGATCGAGATCGGCGCCGATGTCAGCCGGAAGGTGAGGAAGTTGTAGGCGCCGACGAACCCACCCATCAGCAGGAAGGCGATGGCGCACAACCGGCGAATGCCGGGATCGGCGAGCAGCCGACGGGCTGATTCGAGCTGCGGACGCAGGCCCGCCGGTGTCGGCGTGAACCGTCGCGGACGTGGCAGCAGCACGAGGAACGCGACGATGGCCATGGCGGCGAAGGCGACGAAGATCAGGACGGCGAATCGCCAGGAGCCGAAGTCGAGCGCCGCGCCGGGGATCAGCCGGCCGGCGACGCCGCCGAGGGTATTGCCAGCGACGTAGACGCCCATGGCGGCGCTGACCTTGCGCGGATGGACCTCGTCGCCGAGGTGGCCCATCGCGACCGCGACGACGGCGGCCAGTGCGACACCCATCAACGCCCGGCCGACCAGCAACTCCCAGAGCGACGTGCTGGCGGCGCATCCCACGGCCAGCAGCAGGGCGCTGATCAGGCCGATCCGCATCATCCGCAGCCGGCCGTAGGACTCGGCGAGTCCGGAGATCGGCGCGATGGTCAGCGCCAGGGCACCGGTGGCGAAGGAGACGGTCAGGCTGGCGGTCGTGGCTCCGACGCCGAACGTGGTGCCGATGGAGGGCAAGATCGCCTGCGTGATGTAGAGCAGGCCAAAAGCTGCCAGACCCGCCGCGAGCATGCCGAACTCCAGGCGCCGCAACGCCGGACCCTCCGCATAGTGCGACGCGTCAGGACCTGCCGGGCGGACGTCGGAGCGCATGTAGCGACGGTAAGCCGACTGAATTCATACGTCCAATGCGATGCAACCGCAACAATGATGCGGTGACGTATGAATGCGGTGGACTGATGGACGGCGTCGAGCAGTTGGTGGCGGTAGCGGATCTCGGGCAGATTACCGCTGCGGCGGCTGATCTCGGCATACCGCAGCCCACGCTGTCCCGGGCGATCGCCCGGCTATCGGAGACAATCGGCAGCCCGCTGGTGCAGCAGGACGGGCGTGGCATCGCGCTGACCCGCCACGGCGAGCTGCTGGCTGCGCACGGCCGCCGGGCCCTTGCCGAGATGGCTGCCGGCGTACGAGCAGTGCGCGCAGAGATCGATCCGGATTCCGGCACCATGGTGCTGGCGTTCCTGCACAGCCTCGGACCGTCGGTCATCCCCGCGCTCCTGAAGGGGTTCCGGCGTGCTCACCCACGGGTGACCGTGCAGCTGACCCAGGATTCCGCCGCGGCGATCCTGTCGCAGGTCGTCGACGGTTCGGCGGACCTGGCTCTCGCGGCGCCGGTGCCCGACGATCATGCGTCACTCGAGGCGAGGGCGCTGGCGGAGCAGCCGCTGATCCTGCTGGTGCCGCGGTACCACCGGATCGCCGGACATGCCGCCGTGACGTTGCCGGAGCTGGCTGGGCTCGAGCTGATCACCTTAGCCGCCGGCTACGGCGTGCGGACCATCACCGACGCGCTGCTGCGGAGCAGCGGAGTCCCGCTGAAGTACGCGTTCGAGAGTCAGGAGATGACGACCGCCGCCGGGTTGGTCGCCGCCGGCCTGGGCGTAGCGATCCTGCCGCCGGGCAACCGGGTGCCCGGCACCACCGAGGTGGTGCTCGACCATCCCGACGCCACCCGCACCATCTCGCTGGCGTGGCCACGACAGCGGACGCTCCCGCCGCCGGCCGTGGCGCTCCGGGAGTACCTGCTGGTCACTGCGCCGGAGCTGCTGGCGCCGTAGATGCCTGGCACCGATCAGGTCTGCGGGCTCCAGTCGCCCATCACCGTCTGCGCCGAGGTGTCTTGCGGGGTGCCGAGCACCGGGTGCAGTTCCAGCGCCGGCGAGTAGCGGCTGGCCGGTGGCTGCCGGCCGAGCGCCTCGGCGATCGCCCGCACGTAGTGCGGTGAGCCGCCGCAACAGATCCCGATGTAATCGGCACCGAGATCGGCTGCCTGGCGGGCGAAGTCGGCCATCTCGAAGCGGGTGTGCGCGAACGGCTCGAGTGCAATCGTGAACGCGCAGCGGCCATCCGGGTAGGTCACCGACTCGAGGGCCGGTGATGCCGC
>CAXSEW010000280.1:0-5992 GCA_964236185.1 uncultured Nakamurella sp.
GTCGGCTCGCCGCAGTCGTCCACCACGCCGTCTTCCACCGATTCGGCGACCACAGCGTCGTCCACTCCTTCGGCCACGACGGCGTCATCCAGCACCGCGTCATTTAGCTCCGCGTCATCCAGCACCGCGTCATCCACCATGGCGGCGGCCTCGGGCCAGCCGACCACCCGGTCGCCGGTAGTGCTGGCTCCGCACAGCCCGACGTCCGCGGCCGCCACGACAGCTACCACCACCGCCCCGCCGCCGGCTGGGACGGTGCCAGGTACCGGGCAGGTCGCGGCAGGGGCGTACCTCGCCCAGCTGCGCGCGGCGACGCGGACCCATCAGGTGCTGGTGCTGCCGTACTCGGACCCGGACAGCGTCGCCATGATGCGGGCGGGCCTGGACGACCAACTGGCCGCGCTGATCAGCCGGGGCAAGACGGTCGCGACCCGCGTCCTCCAGGTCCAGCCGGCCGATCCCGGTCTGATCACGGACACGCTCGTACCGGCTGGTGGTGCCGTCAACGACGCCACGCTGGCTTTCGTGTCCGCGCACGGCATCGCGCACGCCGTGCTGTCCCCCGCAACCGTCACACATGCCGGCGGACCGGTGGGCGTGGTGGCGATCGACGAACGCGCGGACAGCCGAGCCCCGGTGACCGCGGCTCTCACCGATGCCGACGTGCTTTCGACAGTGACGGATCTCATCGCCCGGGGTCGGAGCGCGGGCCTGGCCACCCGGCTCACCACGGTCGCAGCGCTGTTGACCGGCGGCAGCCTGGACGGCACCGGAACCCCGTTGGTGGTGCTGCCGGAGCGACGATGGACGGCCAACGCCGCGGGACTGTCGGTACTCGATGGCCTGCTGCAGACGCTGGCGACCGGCCAGGTGGTGGCACCGGACTCCCTGGGGGCCCTCATGGCGAGCGCCACCACTCCGGCCACGCTGGCCTACTCCAGCGCCGCAGAGGCCGCCGAACTCCCGCCCGGCTATCTGGCACAGGTGCTGGCCGACAACGGCACCGTCGCCGCGGTCCGCGGGTCGCTGGCCCGGGCCCGGACCCCCGGTTCACCGGTGCCCGCCGATGTGCTGGACCCTTTGCGCACGGCGCTGTCCTCCGCCGCCGCCGCCGCCCTGCGGACCGACCCGAGCTACGGGGGGCGAATCCTGCAGACGGTCGGGACCACGCTCGACGGCCTGCGGGCCAGGGTGTCCATCGTCAGCCAGTCGCCGTCCACCCTGGCCGCCTCGACGGCGCCACTGCTGATCACCGTCCGGAACGACCTGCCCTACGGCGTGCGGGTCAAGGTCGTGGTGATCGACGGCGAATCGGTCGGCATGACGACGAAGGACCCCGCACTCGAGGACATTCCGGAGGGCGGCTCGCACCAGTTCCGCATCGACGCCAGCGTCGTCAAGGCCGGCCGGTTCCAGGTCCATGCCCAGATCCAGGCCGCCGACGGCTCGAACTGGAGCGCACCGACCACCATCACGGTCAGTTCCTCGGCCTACGGCGCGCTGACCATCGTGCTGGTCGCGGTCGCCGGTGGGGCGCTCACGCTCATGGTGGCGGTGCGATTGGTGCAGCGGGTGCGGAACCGCAACAACCCCGACCTCGACGGACCAGGGCCGACCGGAAACCCCGATCCCGAGCCCGACTCCATCCTGGCGGCCGCCAACGAGTCGACCCGCCGGCCGAGCGGGGTAGAACGTGCCGGCAGCGCGCCGGGCAACCCCGGGGGCGGTGAGGCGTCAGTATCACCGGCGTCGCCGACTGCGGCTGCACCGTTCGACGAGCAGGGGGAACCGCCGAGATGACCGGACCGGGCCGGCCGGGCCAGCACGATCCGGCCGCACCGGCAGCACCGCCCGAGTGGTTCGTGAAGGCCCGACAGGCATCCGAGCGAACAGCGCTGTTCCAGCCCGTGCCAGGACCGCCCGTGCCAGGACCGCCCGTGCCAGGTCCGACCCCGGCGGGACCGCCGGCAGCGGGACCGCCGCTTCCGGGCAGCAACTTCGGGACCATGACGCCCGAGGCCGACCTGGACGACGCGTCGATCACCGTCCAGGTGGACGCGCAGATGAAGACGGCCACCACCGCCGGCGTGGTCCGGGCCGGCGCGTTGATGGCGGTCGCGACCGTGGTCAGCCGGGTGACCGGACTGCTGTCCAAGATGGCCATCCTGGCGATTCTCGGCGTCAACTTCACCAGTACCGCCTACACGGTCGCCAACACCCTGCCCAACATCGTCTTCGAGCTGCTGATCGGTGGCGTACTGACCTCGGTCGCCATCCCGCTGCTCACCAGGGCCCAACGGTCGGACCCCGACGGCGGGCTGGAATACACCCAGCGGCTGCTGACCATCGCCATCGTCGGACTGGCCGTGGCCACCGTGGTCGCCGTCGCCTGCGCGCCGCTGCTGGCCCACCTCTATCTGTCCTCAGGTCAGAACGGCAGCCGCCAGACCACCGAACTGACCACCCAGTTCGGCCGGCTGCTGCTGCCGCAGATGTTCTTCTACGGCATCGCTGCACTGTTCGGCGCCATCCTCAACACCAAGGAGCGGTTCGCCGCCAACGCCTGGGCGCCGGTCCTGAACAACGTCGTGGTGATCGGCGTGGCGGTCGTGCTGTGGGCCGGCAACTTCCGCCGAGGCGAGATGACCACCACCGAGCTCCTGGTCCTGGGTATCGGTACAACCCTCGGGATCGTGCTGCAGGCGCTGGTGATGATCCCGTCGCTGCTGCGCTCGGGTTTCCGTTTCCGCTGGCGCTGGGGCTGGGATCCGCGGCTCGCCGAGGCCGGCGGCCTGGTCGGCTGGGCGATCGTCTACGTGCTCGTCTCGCAGGTCGGCGTGGTGGTCACCACCAACGTCGCCAACGGCCACAACGACGGCGGGCCGGTCACCTTCAGCTACGCCTCGCTGCTGTTCCAGATGCCCTATGGCATCCTCGGCGTCGCTGTGCTCACGGCGATCATGCCCCGGCTCTCCCGGCACGCCGCGGCCGGGCGGATGGAAGAGGTCAAGGACGACGTCTCGCTGGCCAACCGGTTGTCGGCCGTCGCGTTGCTACCGGTGTCGGCCGCCCTCGCGGTGCTGGGCACGGCGGTGTCGATCGCCCTGTTCCATTACAAGAACGTCACCCTCGACGCCGCTCAGCAGATCGGGCTGACCATCAGCGTGCTGGCGATCGGACTGCTGCCGCTGGCCATGACGCTGGTCCAGATGCGGGTCTTCTACGCCACGAAGGACGGCCGCACGCCGACCCTGATCAACGTCGTCATGGTGGCCGTGCGGGTGCCGTTGCTACTGGCCTCGGCGGCGCTGAAGCCCACCTGGGTGATCCCCGGCCTGGCCGCGGCGACCGTGATCTCCTACCTCGTCGGCGCCGTCGTCGGTGAGTTGTGGCTACGCGCCCGGTTCGGGCCGATGGGTACCCGCCGCACCCTGACCACCATCGGCAAGATGTTCGTGGCCTCCGCCGCCGGTGGCGCGGCGGCCTACTTCGCTGTCCAGGGGACGGTCGGTCTCCATCCGATCGACACGGTCCAGGCGGTGCTCGAGGTGCTGGTCGGCGGCACGGTCGGCCTGGTAGTGCTCGCCGCTCTTGCCGCTGCACTCCGGGTGTCCGAACTTCTGCCGGTCCATCGGCGGCTGCTGCGCCTGGCCGGTCGTCCGGGACCGATGGCCGTCGCCGCCGGTCGAGCGGTGCCCAGCCCGACCGACGGGGTGGGAAGATCGGCACGCTCTGCTGATGACCCGCCGGGGCCGGCGCAGCAGCACCCGACAGACGGTACGACGATCCGGAAGCAGGTTCTCGAGCGCGTGAGCGACCCAGATGCGGACGACATCACGGTGCGGCCCGGCGGCGCGGGCGCCGTCGACGACACCCTGCACATCGGGCCGTTCGTCGAACTCGCCCCCGGGGCCACGGTCGGCGGGCGGTACCGGTTGGTCAGCCTGGTCGCCGGTGACGACGCCGGCAATCGCTTCTGGCGCGCCAAGGACACGGTGCTGCCACGGGACATGGCCGTCACCCTGCTGCCGGAGGGCAACGCCACCGCCGCGACGGTGGCCCGCACGCTGCGGGTCGGCCGGTTGCACCACATCGGGCTGCCGCAGACCCTGGACGTCGGAACGGAACAGGGCCAGTCCTACGTGGTCGGGCAGTGGGTGGACGGGGCGACGCTGACCGACCTGCTGGCCGGCGGGCCGCTGGAACCGGACGTCGCCACTTCGATCACCGCCAAGGTGTCCGAGGCGGTCGCCGAGGCTCATCGGAACGGCATCGCGCTCGGCGCGATCAATCCGTCGCTGGTTCGGGTCAACTTCGACGGCCAGGTGCGGCTGTCCCACGTCATCGCGCACGGCAGCGCCACTCCCGACCAGGACATCCGGGCGGTCGGCGGGCTGCTGTACCTGATGCTCACCGGCGCCTGGCCGCTACCTGGCGCGTCCAACACGGTCGAGGCGACAGGCCCCGGTGGCGGTACCGCCTCCGCGCCGACGGCCGGCATCGGTCAGCTGACTGCCGCCCCGACCCGACTGGGGCGCGAGGTACCGGCAGCCGAGGTGCGGCCCGGTGTACCCACCGCCCTGTCCGCGCTCGCCGAACGGGCGCTGCACCCCGACGACCCGGCAGGTATCCACGCGGTCAGCGCCATCGCCGCCCTGCTCCGCCAACCGGAAGCCGCAGCTCCCGCCCCGCCGCGGGCGGAGGAGCCGGCGCGCCCGTTGCTGAACCCGGCCGAGCGGCGACTCGTCCGCGAGCGCCGGGTCAAGCTCGGCGTGGCCACCGTGATGATCGCCGCCTTCTCGGCGCTCATCATCATCGTGGTGGCCAGCCTGTCGAAGCAGGTGCTGGACAGCGTGGCCGGACCGACCGTGACCAGCGTGTCGCGACTCAGCGCGGCTCCCGACGCTCCGACGAAGACGGCACCGGCGAAGACCACGCCGAAGCCGGCAGCCACGTCCAAGTCCGCGACCACCGGCGCCACCACTCCCGCCACCACTCCTGCCACGGCGCCGCCAGCAGCCACGGTGCAGCGGATCATCGACGCCACCGTCTACGACCCTGGCGGCGACGGCGTCAAGGACAACACCGACCAGGTACCGCAGGCCTTCGACGGCAACCAGCAGACCTTCTGGCCGACGTTCGCCTACAAGCTGCAGTTCCCGTCCACGCTCAAGCCGGGGGTCGGCCTGACCCTGACCTTCGCCACTCCGATCACGCCGACGTCGGTCACGGTCACGTCGGACACGCCGACGACCACCATCGAGGTGCGATCCGCCGCCGGGCCGGACCTACCGTACGAACAGACCATGCCGTTGGCCCGGGGCGTCATCGCGACCGGCACGCCGGGGGTCCCCGGCTCCGTCACCATTCCGCTGGCGAGCGCGCCGAAGTCCAGGTACCTGGTGATCTTCGTGGTCGGCATGGCTCCGGTCGGCCCGCGTTTCCAGGCGCACCTCGACGAGATCACCGTGTCCGGCTCCTGAGGTGACGTCCGGATGTCGGCTCACCGGTGCCCCCGGTCCGGACCGATAGGCTCGACCAGTGCCAGCACTGGATTCCGGACGCAGTGATGCGGAGCTGTTGGCCGCGCACGCGGGCGGCGATCCGCAGGCCTTCGGGGAGTTGGTGGCACGCCACCGCGACCGGATGTGGGCCGTCGCGCTGCGGACACTGCGGGATCCGGAGGAAGCCGCCGACGCCGTGCAGGACGCGTTCATCTCGGCGTTCCGGGCCGCCGGTAAGTTCCGGGCGGAGTCGGCGGTCACCACCTGGCTGCACCGCATCGTGGTCAACGCCTGTCTGGACCGCATCCGGCGGCGGCAGGCCCGGCCGACCAGCCCGCTGCCCGAGGAGGGTCCCGGCGAGCCGGCGGTGCCGGGCGACCAGTACGCCGACCGGGAGCTGGCGATGGACATCGAGCAGGCGTTGGGCACCCTGCCGGAGGACCAGCGCGCGGCCATCGTGCTGGTCGATGTGGAGGGGTACTCGGTGG
>CAXSEW010000281.1:0-5988 GCA_964236185.1 uncultured Nakamurella sp.
GCACGGTCACCGGCACGATCTCCTGCGCGAAGAGCCCGCTGGCGACGGCCGCGGCAGCGCGTTGATGCGACCGGGCGGCGAAGGCGTCCTGCTCCAGCCGGGTGAGCGGTTCGGCGTCGTTCTGCTGCTCGGTGAGCGCTCCCATTGCCTGGTCGGTGAAGGCGTCGCGGAGGCCGTCGAACGCCATGTGGTCGAGCAGCGTGACGTCGCCGTACCTGTAGCCGGCCCGCGAGCCGGGCAGCAGGTGCGGGGCGCGGCTCATCGACTCCATGCCGCCGGCGACGACGATGTCGCACTCGCCGGCCCGGATCAACTGGTCGGCCAAGGCAATCGCCGCGAGGCCGGACAGGCACACCTTGTTGATGGTCAACGCCGGCACGTCCATGCCGATACCGCCGGCGACAGCCGCCTGACGGGCTGGGATCTGCCCGCAGCCGGCCTGCAGGACCTGTCCCATGACGACGTACTGCACGTCCCCGGCGGGTACCCGGCTGCGTTCCAATGCGCCGGCGATCGCGGTGCCGCCGAGGGTGACCGCATCGACTCCGGCCAGCGTGGAGGCAAGACGACCCATCGGCGTCCTGGCGCCGGCAACGATCACCGTTGAACCCATGGCCGACACGCTACCGGGTGGCGTTAACGTGTGCCGATGACCTCTCCGCAGCTTGCGCTGCCCGCCGGCGTACCCCTGCTGGGCATCGACCACGTCGGGCTGGCGGTGCCAGATCTCGACGCCGCCATCGCGTTCCACACCGGGGTACTGGGCGGACGGCTGTCCCACCGGGAGACCAACCTGGACCAGGGCGTCGAGGAGGCGATGATCACCTACGGCCAGGGCGCGCAGGTGCAGTTGCTCGCCCCGGCCGGCCCGACGTCCACCATCGCCAAATTCCTCGACCGCAACGGCCCGGGACTGCAGCAGCTGGCCTACCGGGTCGCGGACGTCGATGCGGTCTCGCAGCAGTTGCGGGAACGCGGATTGCGCTTGCTGTTCGACGGACCGCGGCGCGGAACGGCCGGCTCGCGGGTCAACTTCGTCCACCCCAAGGACGCCGGTGGCGTCCTGGTGGAGTTGGTGGAACCGGCGTCGGCGGGTCACGCCGAGGATGCTCTCGCCGCACCCCGATCGGATGGGACACTGACGGCATGACTTCAGGGGACTGGTTGCCGGCGCAAGCTCCGTTCGACGTGGTGCGGCGCGGGTTCTCGCCCGAGCAGGTCACCGCGCACCTCGAGCGGCTGGAATACGACCTGCGCATCACCACGGCCGACCGCGACGCCACCAACCAGCGACTGCGGGAACTCGGTGGCCAGCTCGCCGCCGCCCAGGGCGAGGCGGACATGCTCCGGGCGCAGCTGGATCGCACCGCCCTCGAACCGGTGTCCATGTCGAACCTGTCCGACCGCATGCAGCGGATGATCCGGCTGGCCGAGGAAGAGGCCGGCGAGATCCGCGCGCGGTCCGAGGCCGACGCAGATCGGCTCCGGGGTCAGCTCGAGCAGTCGCTGGCCGAAACCGCTTCCGCCCGCGCCGCTTTCGATGCCGAACGGGAACGCACCCGCAAGCAGCTGGCCGAGCAGGTGCACGGCCTGATCGCCGAGGCGACCGCGGAGGCGGAAGAGACCCGCTCTTCCGCCGACCAGGAGTCGGCCCGCTTGCTGCAGGAAGCCAACAGCGAGGCCGAGCGCACGGTGCTGCAGGCGAGGCAGCAGGCGCAGCAGATGGTCGACGACGCGCACCACACCGCCCAGCAGCAGCTGGCGGAGGCGACCGCCGAGGCGGACCGGGCGGTGACCGATGCCAACGCGGCGGCTGCGGAACTGATCCAGCGGACGGCGGCCGAGCGCGACCGATCGGACGCCGCGAGCCTGGCGCACCGGACCCAGGTGGAGGAGGACTTCGACATCTCCATCACGGCGCGGCGCGCCGACGCCGCCCGGGTGATCGCCGAGCGCGAGGCGGAGTCCGACGCTGCCGCCCGCACCCTGGTCGCCGACGCCACTGCGCGCGCCCACCAGCTGGTCGCCACCGCGACCGAGGAGTCCGAGAGGCTCGTCGGACAGGCGACCACCTACGCGAACGCACTGGTGAACCGGGCCGCGGCCGAATCCCATCGTCGGGTGGCAGATGCAGACGAGGCCATTCAGGCGCTGACCGGCCTGCGCGATCAACTCGTCGACCAGCTGCATTCGCTGACCGGGCACCTGGACCACATCCGTCAGCTGGCCGGCTCCGCGCCGGCGTTGCTCTCCGCGCCGGCGCAGGAGTCGACTCGGCCGGTCACCGATGACTTCCCTGCCGATCCGGCCCAGCGGCCGACCGAGGTGGACCTGCCCGTGCCGCAACGTGAATCGTCCAATGGCGCGCCCTCGGTGGACGGTGCAACGGGCGAGGCCGGCAGCAACGGCGTGAGCTCCGACGACAACGGGCAGCCGGAAGAAGCTGAGTCCGAAGCCGTCGCCGCCGAGCCGGCACCGCCGGCCGCCGCCGAGCAGGCACTTGCCAGCAACCACCGGTTCCGCAACCGCGGCGGCCGGCTGCGCTGAGTCCGGCCGCTGGCCGAGCTGCGGTTGCCCAACTGCAGTCGCTCGGCCAGCTGCGGTTCCCGGCCTAGGTGCGGTCGCTCGGCTAGCTGCGGTCGCCCAGCGCGACCGTCGCCAGGATCTCCGGCGTCCGGCTGAGATAGGTGGTCGCGGTGATCGAGGACACCAGCACAATGGCCGCGACACCGCAGGTCGGCCCGACGACGAGAGCTACCCAGCCGAAGGCCAGCGACCGGGTGAGCGCAAGGACCGCCAGCACGATCGCCGGTACCGCCACCGCGATGCCGCCCAGCATCGACAGGAGCGTCGCGCCGAGGGTGCGTCCCTTCTGCCCGGGGATGCTGTTGGCGAACATGCTCTTGCGGCTCTGCCGCATTGCGTAGGGCAGTCGCGCCGAGGCGTAGCCGGTGACGGCCACGGCGCCGGTCATCAGCGCGAGACACACGCCCAGCGCAGACGGCACCCAGGTCATGTCGTGCCGGATCACGGCGTGCAGGAAGACGGCCGGTACCACGATCAGCGTGCCGGGGATGAGCACGAAGATGGCATGGCCCAGTATTTCGCCCCTGGCCCTGGCCCGGTCGGCGAACGCCACGATGTGCAGCCAGATGCCCGTGCCCTCGACGCCGTACTGGTTGCCGACCTGCAGGCCCATCATCAGGGCCGCGAAGGCGACGGCGAACAGGGTGCCGTGTCCCCGGACCACCAGCAATGGCCACAGCAGCGCCAACGCGGCTACCACGATCCAGGGGATCCGTCGCATCGGGTCCCGCCAGGTCAATACCCGGTCCCGTTGGATCACCAACTCGACCATGCCGCGGAGCGAGTTGGCGACCGCGCTGCCGGCATCGGTCCGGTGTGCCGGGGCCGAACCCTCGGTGGTCGAAGGCACCGTGGTCAAGCTGGCGGCCAGCGCTCGTGACCACCACCACCAGCCCAGCGCCAGCACCATCCCCGCGGTCACCACCGCGATCAGCAACCGGGTCCACTGCCCGTCGTGGACGGTGGACGGAATGGTCGCCAGTTCACCGTTCGGGGCCCAGGACAACACCGTGCCTATCGAGGCGAAGCCATCACCCAGAGCATCGGAGCCCGTCCCGGCAGTCTGGTTGAGCAGGAGCGACAGTCCGACGTACAGCACGAACAGCACCGACCCCACTGCCATGCCCAGATCCCGACCACGTCGCCCGGACATCAGACCGGACATGGATGCCGACGCCGCCCGGGACACCACGACGCAGAGCACCAACTGCACGGCGCAGCAGAGCAGGGCGACCGGCAGCAGCGACCAGGTGGAGGAGAGCGCTATTGCGGCGCCGATCAGCACCAGCACGTTGGCGGCCGGAAGGTAGCCGATCAGCGAGGACACCAGCAGTCCGCGCTGCAGTGTTGCGGTGGTCAACGGCAGCAGGGCGAATTTGGCCGGCTCGACCGTCTCGTCGATGCCGAACGCGATCAGCGGCGCCAGCACCCAGGCGACCATCTGCAGGGTGAACAGCGACACGATGGTGGTGCGTGCCAACGACGGATCGGTCCGCAGCTCGACGAAGCCGAACACGACCACGGCCAGTACCAGCACGACCGCGCACCAGCCGATGATGGTCCAGGCCTTCGCGGCGCCACCGGCTACCCGGAACCGACTGCTGACCAGCCGCCACTTCAGACCGGCGAAGACCCCAACCATGTCAGTCCTCCCTCGGCTACATCAGCAGCGCCGATCAGGTGCATGAACGCATCGTCCAGGCTGGCGGCCGAGCCGCGCACCTGCGCCAGCGATCCGGATGCCACGATCCGTCCGTGATCGATCACCGCCACGTGCGAGCACAGGCTCTCCACCAGCGCCATGACGTGGGAGGAGAAGATGACGGTCCCGCCGCCGGCGGTGTACCGGCTCAGCACCGTGCGGATCACCCGGGCCGACACCGGATCGACAGCCTCCAGCGGTTCGTCGAGCAGCAGGATGGGCGGCGCGTGCAGCAGGGCTGCCGCCAAGGTGATCTTCTTGCGCATCCCGGTCGAGTAGTCGGCGACCAGTTTCGAGCCGGCCTCATCGAGGTCGAGGACGGTGATCAGCTCCCCCGACCGCGCAGTCACGGTGGTCGCCGGGATCCCGCGTAGCCGACCGAGGTAGGACAGCAGCTCGGGACCGGACAACCGCTCGAACAGGCGCAAGCCGTCGGGCAGAACGCCCATCTTCGTCTTGGCCGCGACCGGGTCGGCCCACACATCGACGCCGGCCAGAATGATCCGGCCGGCATCAGGTCGAAGCAGGCCGCTGACCATGGACAGCGTGGTCGTCTTTCCTACGCCGTTGGGACCGACCACCCCGAAGAACGAGCCAACCGGCACGTCGAGGTCGATCGCATCGACCACCCGCCGGCCGTCGAACGCCTTGGTCAACCCGCGGATCGACAGTGCCTGACCGGCCGATCCGGAGAGCAGCTCGTCCGGCTGGGGATAGTGGGGCAACGGCCCGGTCGGCGGTGCACCGGCGCCGAAGGCATGGCCGGGCGCAGACACCTGGTCGGTCGGTCTCTCCACCGTCACGAGCTTCCTTCCGTTTCCCCGCGCCAAAGCCTGCCACAGCACGCCCTGCGCACCGGCATGACTACGACACCGGCTACCAGGGCAGCGCCGGACCGCCGCGCGCGGCTCGCCGCTCCCAGCAGGAGGTGTGCCAGTGCCGCCGCTGGGCCACTCCGCCCTGGTCGTCGCCGGTCCACTCCGGCCAGACCACGAGATGGGCGAGACCGGCCGAGATCACCTGCTGACAGCCGGGGCAGCGGTACGACTTCTGCGCTGCCGCCCCTGGCACCGAGCGGACCAGAAAGGTCGCGTCACCCGTCGACTGCTGCCGCTGCCAGCCCGCGGCAGCGACGGGGCGCCGCGGGGGCCGACCCGGCGGATCGATCGGGCGGGAGCGTCGCGGCACCGTGAAACGGTACCCGTGTGCCACAGTGATGCCAGCAATCGACCCGACGCCGCGCTGGGGGATGGTGCAATGCCAGGGAAAGCCGCCGTCGTCCTCACAGCGTCGGCCCTGAGCGTGACCATCGGCGCGCTGATCGGCATCGTCCTCATCATCGGCAACAAGGCGAGGCAGCCGTCGGGTGCTACAGCGCCGAGCTCGTTCGCGACGACGGCTGTGAGCGGCCCGGTGTCGGTGAGTGGCATGGTGCCGGTGAGTGGCTTCGTGCCGGTGAGTGGCTCGGTGCCGGTGAGTGGCTCGGTGCCGGTGAGTGGCTTGGTGCCGGTGGACGACTCGGTGCCGGGGAACGACTCGGCGCCGGCCAGCGACGGGGTCGCTGTGCAGATCTCCGTACTGGAGGCTGCGTCGTCTCCCGCGGCGACGAGAGGCACCACGCCGGCTCCGGTATCGACCCCGACCGCCGGCTCGACGGTGAACGGCCGCACCGCCGCCACCACGCCCAGCCGTTTGGCCGC
>CAXSEW010000282.1:0-5946 GCA_964236185.1 uncultured Nakamurella sp.
GACGCGTTCACGTCGACGACGCATGACTGGGGCGGCGGGGTCGACCTCGGCCACCTTGCAGCGATTCACACGAAAAAGTCAGTCCTTGCACAGGTCGGGGTCTCCCACCTCATCCTGGAGGTGGTTGCCTACGCGGCCGAGGAGGCGAAGACTCACCCGCCGGTCGCAGGAATGTGCACGGTGATGTTGTGCGCTGATGGGTCCGTGTCGATCTCGGACAACGGTCGGGGCACGCAGACGCGACTCGACGATTCCGGTCCAGCCGTCAAGCAGCCGGGCATGTCGTCAAAGGACCTGCGCTACTTCGACTCATCGTGTCCCCAGATACTTCCCGACGGACGCCCACGGCGGGGCATGTCCGTCGTGTGTGCCCTCAGCGATTGGCTGGTCCGCTTCCTGCCGCAGGTCCAACTACGGATGCCGCCGGTACGGGTAGTGTTGATCACGCAACAATTCATTGCCTGGAAGGACCTGTCGGTGAAGCTCGTCGATGAGCGCGATGTCGCGTTCCCGTAGTCGAGCTATGGGTTCTCTTGGCGCAAGCGAGGGCCGCGAAAGATCCGCCGCCTGCCTCCTCAGACGTACTCCGGCGCGGTCAGCAGCAGCCACTGGGCCAGGTGAGCGGCAAAGGTGCTGCGTACCAGCACCTTCAACAGGTCGTCGTCGGACCAGGCCGGCCCGTCGCTGAATACCACCACCGCGCACTGGGCGAGCAGCGTCTGCGCGCAGGTGCTCTCGGGCAGCCGGTCGAGATCGATCGCCAGGCCGTGGGCCAGCACCCGGCGGGCGTTCCGCCCCGAGAGGCGGAGCATCGTCCGGGACGCCGAGACGTCCGTCACCGCACCACGTCCGCCGGCCAGTGCTGCCCGCAGTCGCGTTTCCAGGTCCGCGGCGCGACCAGGCCCGGACAGCACCAGGAACTCGTCCGGACCCAACGCCAGCACGGCGTCGCTGCCGGCATAGGTCACTTCGCCGGTCTGCGGCGGCAGGGCCGTGCCGAGCGCTTCCTGCACTGCCTGCGCCCCCGCCGATCCGCGAGCCACCCTCAGCAGAATCTGTGTGGTCAGCGAGGATTCGGCGATGCGGACCTTGGCGCCCGGTGCCTGGGACAGCGCGGCGAAGGCGTCGCAGTATCCGGCGAGAGGCGAGACGGGCAGCCCGTAGTGCAGGTCCGGCGCGGTGATCGGCGGGCCGTCGCCCGCAGGGTCCCCGTCGCGCCGGGTGCCGTCCGGGTCGAACACGACCGGGCCGGTCACGGTGACCGGCTGCGGCACATCGTCGACCACGACGTAGACGGTGCTGCCGATCCGCTCGCGACCGCCCGCCAGCGGTGCCAGCGCGAACGTGCGGTCCAAGGTCGTCGACGGATACGACGAGGTGACGTGCCCGACCATCGGGACCGGCGGCGGCGGCAATTCCGACGTCAGGATGATCTGCGCGCCCTCGGGCAGCAGCAGCTGCGGATTCTCTGGCAGCAGCCCGATCAGCTGCTTGCGGTCGGGCCGGTCGTTGTCCGGTCGGGCGAACGACCGCTTGCCCAGGAAGTCGGCCTTCTTCTTCGAGACCGCCCAGCCCATCCCGAGATCGTGCGGGGTCATCGTGCCGTCGGTGTCCTGACCGATGATGGGGTAACCCTTTTCGGCCCGCAGCACGTGCATCGCCTCGGTGCCGTAAGGGGTGAGTCCTTCTGCTTCGCCGACCCGCCACACCTCGTCCCACAGCGCGGCGGCGTCGTGCCAGGCGACGTTGACCTCGTAGGCCAGCTCTCCGGAGAACGAAATACGGGCCACCCGGGCGGCCAGCCCGGCGACCATGGTGTCCCGCCACGCCATGAAGGGGAACTCGTCATCGCCGGTCGCCAGGGTCGGCGCCAGTGCGGTCAGCAGGGCCCGCGACCGGGGCCCGACCAGCGCCATGGTCGCCCACTGCTCGGTCACCGACGCGCACCACACCCGCAGCTGTGGCCACTCGGTCTGCAGCCACTCCTCCATCCAGTCCAACACCATCGCGGCGTTGCCGGTGGTGGTGGTCACCAGGAAACGGTCGTCGGCGAGCCGGAAGACGGTGCCGTCGTCGATCACCATGCCCTCCGGCCCGCACATCACCCCGTACCGGATCATCCCGACCTTGAGGTTGGACATCAGGTTCGTGTACATCATGTCCAGGAACGCCGGCGCATCCGGCCCCTGGACGTCGATCTTGCCCAGTGTCGAGCCGTCCATGAACGCGACATTCCTGCGGGCGGCGGTGCATTCGCGGCCGACAGCCGCATGCATGTCCTCACCCGGCAGCGGATAGAACCAGGGGCGCTTCCACTGCCCCACGTCCTCGAACTCGGCGCCGCGGCGAACGTGCCAGGCGTGGGCGCCGGTGGTGCGGACCGGATCGTAGAGATCGCCGCGCTCCCGTCCGGCCAGCGTCGCGAACGAGATCGGCGTGTAGGGCGGCCGGAAGGTGGTGGTGCCCAGGTCACCGGGTTCCACACCGAGCACGTGAGCGACGACCGCCGTGGTCAGCAGTCCGGACGTCTTGCCCTGGTCGTGGGCGGTGCCGGCGGTCGTGTAGCGCTTGACGTGCTCGACGGAACCAAGCCCCGCGCCGGTCGCCCGCACCACGTCGGCGACGGTGACATCGCGTTGCACGTCGACGAAGTGGGTGGTTAGCGTGGCCGGATCGATGCCGTCATCAGCCACCAGGTACAGCGAGGCAGGCGGGCTCACCTCGGCGAGCAGGTCCTCGCCGGGCGGGATGACCACCTGCTCGGCGGTCAGACCGGTGTTGCCGCCCACGGCGGCGCCGTCGGCCACGCAGTCGGCGGTGGTCCGCAGGCCGCCGGCCGAACCGGCCACGCTCAACTGCTGCCGGGCGGACGACGGTACGAAAGAACCGACACCGGAGTCGAAGGCCAGCTTGCCGCCGGCCTGCGAGTACAGGTGCACGGCGGGATTCCAGCCACCGGAGACCGCCAGCAGATCGGCCGGCACGCGCAGGATGTCGCCGTCGGGCAGCTTGACCAGCACGGCCGTCAGGGCGCCGTCGTCGCCGGTTTCGGTGCCGGTGACGACGCTCCCGATGAGCACGGTGCCGGTGGACAGCTGCGGCGTCGGGTCGGGCACCTGCCCGGGCGGCAGGCGCGGGTCGACGACCACCACGAACGCGCCGACGGCCAGCAGTTCACCGGCCACCCGGTAGCCATCGTCGTGCGTGGTGAACAGCACGACCTGCTCACCGGCGAGTACGCCGTACCGCTGCAGGTAGACCCGCACCGATTCGGCCAGCATGACACCGGGGACGTCATTGCCGGAGAACACGATCGGCCGCTCGTGCGCACCGGTCGCCAGTACCACCCGGCCCGCCCGGATCCGCCAGACCCGTTCCCGGACAGCATGTTCGTCGGTAGGCGCATCGACGTGGGAGGTGAGCCGCTGCACGGCCACCAGGTAGTTGTCGTCGTAGTACCCGGTCACCGTGGTGCGCTGCAGGTGCGTCACGTTGGGCAGGCCGGCGAGTTCGGCGACCAGGTCGGCGACCCAGTCCGTTTCGATCTTGGTCAGCAGGGACCCCCCCGCCTCAGCGCGATCGTCCACGAGCAGCACCCGCACCCCGCTCCGACCGGCGGTCAGCGCCGCGGCCAGCCCGGCCGGCCCGGCGCCGACGACCATCACCTCGCAGTGGTGGTGGATGGCGTCGTAGGCATGCGGATCGCCGTCCGGCCAATCGCTCTCGGGCGCCAGCCGGCCTTGGCCGTAGATGCTGCGGGCGGCCATCCCGTCGACCACCTCGACGGTGGGAGCCGCCAACATCGGGTCCGGGAACGGCTTCTCGATCTGGACGACGGCGCTCGGTTCTTCGACGCCGGCGGCCATGATGCCGCGCGGCCGGCCCAGTAGCACCGAATGTGCCGTCACCGCAACGCCAGTGGCGAGCAGCGCCGAGGCCAGGGTGTCACCGGCGAAGGCGTTCAGCGGATCGCCGTCGAAGGTCACGTCCAGCGGCCGGCTGCGGTCGATCCGTCCCCCGGAGGCCAACCTGCTACTACTCATGTAGAACTACTCTTCGCGCAAGCGCTCATCGCCATTCGCCCCGCTCCTCGCTCGTACCTTGCTCGATGCTCACTCATGACCAGACCTGCTGGCGCGCGGCAAGATCGGGACGGGGCTCGCCGGATCGGTACACCGCCAGGAACTCGTAGGTCGCGGTATCGCGGATCGCGTTGAACCACCGCCGGCAGCCGGCGAAGTGGTACCAGCGCTCCGCGAACGGGCCTTTCGGGTTGTCCCGGAAGAACAGGAACTCTGCCCACTGCTGGTCCGACAGGGCAGCGCCGCCGTCAGCGGGGTAGGCGATGTGCGCCTGGCCGCCGTAGTGGAACTCGTTCTCGTTGCGGGGCCCGCATTCCGGGCAGTGGATCAACATCATGACAGCGAAACTCCGATGAGCGCCGAGGGCGAAAGGGTTGAAGGCAGGACTTCAGTGCGCGACGCCGGCCGCGCCGTGCTCGTCGACGAGCCGACCGGTGGTGAACCGCTCGAGCGAGAACTCGGCCATCAGGTCGGGCACCTTGCCGGTGGTGATCAGCTCCGCCATCTGGTCGCCGACACCGCAGGTGGCCTTGAAACCACCGGTACCCCAACCGCAATTGACGTACAGGTTCTCCACGGGCGTCAGGCCCATGATGGCGGAGGCATCCGGGGTGGTGTCCACGGTGCCGCCCCAGGTCCGCAGCACATGGGCCCGCGCGAAGATCGGGAACAGCTCCACCGCGGCCGACATCTGCCGCTCGATGACGTGGAAAGCGCCGCGCTGCCCGTACCCGTTGTAGGTGTCCACCCCGGCCCCCATCACCAGCTCGCCCTTGTGCGCCTGCGAGACGTAGACGTGCACGGCGTTGGACATGACGACGGTCGGGTGCACGGGCTCGAGCAGCTCGGACACCAACGCCTGCAACGGGTGTGACTGCACCGGCAGCCGGAAACCGGCCATCTCGGCCAGCACGGACGAGTGCCCGGCGCCGACCATCGCGACCGCGTCGGCAGTGATCGGGCCACGCGAGGTCTGCACCCCGGTCACCTTCTCGCCGGCGACGTCGATGCCGGTGACCTCGCAGTTCTGGATGATGTCGATGCCGGCAGCGTCGGCGGACCGGGCAAAACCCCAGGCCACGTAGTCGTGCTTGGCGATGCCGCCGCGCGGTTGGTACGTCCCGCCCAGCACCGGATAGCGAATGTTGTCGGAGATGTTGAGGATCGGGCAGATCTCCTTGGCCCCCTTGGCATCCACCCATTCCGCGTCGATGCCGTTCAGCCGGTTGGCCGCCACCCGGCGGCGGGAGCCGCGGACGTCACTGAGCGAATGGTCCAGGTTCAACACGCCGCGCTGGGAGAACAGGATCGGGTAGTCGAGCTCCTCGTCGAGCGTCTCCCACAGCTTCAGGGAGTGCTCGTAGATGCCGGCGCTGGCGTCCCACAGGTAGTTCGACCGGATGATGGTGGTGTTGCGGGCCATGTTGCCGCCGGCCAGCCACCCCTTCTCAAGCACCGCGACATCGGTGATGCCGCGTTTGGCGAGGTAGTGCGCGGTGGCCAGGCCGTGCCCGCCGCCGCCGATCAGGATTACCTGGTAGTGACGCTTCGGCTCCGGATTTCGCCAGAGGAAATCCGGGTGGTGGGGAAGGTCGGCGCCCGGCGGGACCTGCGTCACGGCAATGCCTTTCGGATGGGCTGTGGCGAACTGTCGGTATTAGTAGACGAGATCGGGATAGAGCGGGTGCCGATCGGCGAGCGCAGCCACGCGGACGCGGAGCGACTCGGCCAGCGCGGCGTCCAGCTCGCCGACGGGCGCGACCAGGGCGGCGGCGATGATGTCGGCGACCTCGGCGAAGTCGACGGAGTCGAAACCGCGGGTGGCCAGCGCCGGAGTCCCGATCCGCAGACCGGAGGTCACCAT
>CAXSEW010000283.1:0-5945 GCA_964236185.1 uncultured Nakamurella sp.
GCGATTCGGCGGCTGTCTTCGCTTTGTGGCAGGGGGGGCACAGCCATTGCAGGTTCGCCATGGAGTGGTCGGGGCCAGGTATGCGGTGGTCGCAGTCGGTGCCGGGTGTGGTGCAGCGTGCGCCGTTGACGTTGGCTTCACATCGTCCACCAGCTCGCGCTTTCACTGCCTGCCGTAGGTGGGGCCAGTTGCTCGGTAACTGCGATCTTCGGGTGCTTGTCTGCCACGCCATCAAATGCGTCGTGCCGGCTTGAGTGCCTGTTGTTCGTCTCGCCGGCAGTCGTCGCATTGCGAGCCCCGTGATGGCTGGCCGCAGTCGTCGCACCAACGCGCCACGTGTCCGCCTCCGGGCAAAGAGAAAGCCCGGGACCGTGTGGTCTCCGGGCTGCGTTAGGGGTGCGGTCGTCCCGCTGCTACCGACTATAACAGAGGGTCACGCGTTGGCAATGATCTTCGCTATCAACTCCGGTCCACACCCGACGGCCTTGGCAATCGCCGCGTACGTCCAGCGTTCTGGGTCGTCCGCTCTCAGCCTTCGAATGGCTACATCTCGTTGCGCCCTGTGCTGCCCAGCAAGCGCGTTGGCCTGCTGGGCAGCGAGGTGGTGTTCGTGCGCCTGCTGTGCCCAAATGTTCACGTCAGTCACCCTTGACGTTGACCAACTGGTGCAGCGTGTGTCGCACCTCGACTAGGTCAGCAGCGTCCTGCATTACCACGTCAATGTCTTTGTACGCCTGCGGGATCTCGTCGATGAATGCGTCAGTGTCCCGGTACTCGATGCCAGCCATCGCGGTGCGCAGCTGATCGTGAGTGAACGTCTTGCGTGCACGGCTACGGCTGTATTCGCGGCCAGCCCCGTGCGGAGACGAGCAGAGCGCCACCGGGTTGCCTTTGCCAGCGACGACGTACGACGCGGTGCCCATCGATCCGGGGATCAGTCCAGGCACGCCCTCAGCCGCATTGATGGCACCCTTGCGCGACAGCCACACCTCACGACCAAAGTGCCTCTCCCGCTCGGTGTAGTTGTGATGGCACTGGATCGTCTCTAGCCGCTCCACCTCGTCGCACATGTACGCAGAAAATGCGTCGACGGTCCGGTTCATAATCTCCTCACGGTTGAACAAGGCAAACTGCTGCGCCCATCGAAGCTCCGCGATGTAGCGATCGAACTCGGGAGTGCCTTCGATCAGGTAGGCCAAGTCCGGATCGGGTAACTTGATGAACCATCGGTCGCACAAATGCTGGGCAACCTTGATGTGGTGCACGGCGATCTTGTTCCCAACACCGCGCGACCCGGAATGAAGGAACAGCCAGACCTGACCGGTCTCGTCGGCAGTCACCTCGATGAAGTGGTTGCCGGACCCAAGCGTGCCCAGTTGCAGCCGCCAATTCGGCGCATACATGTCAGGGCTGAACCCTGCGGTGGTCGCCTCACTGTCCAGGATCTCGACCAAGTTGACAGCGGTGCCAGTCAGGCTCTGGTTGTACTTGCCGGCAGAGGTGGGCACGCGCCGCTCGATGTCCTCACGCAGACGAGCGAGCGGCGCCAGCATGGAACCGACATCCTCGGCGGTGAACTGCGTCCGAACGGCGATCATGCCGCACCCGATGTCCACTCCGACGGCTGCGGGAATGATAGCCGCCGATGTTGGGATGACGGATCCCACGGTTGCGCCCTTGCCGAGATGGGCGTCGGGCATCAGCGCGATATGCGGCCAGATGAACGGCATCGTGGCAGCGGTCAGCGCCTGATCACGGGTGTTGTCCTCCAAGATGGACGCCCACGACAGCAACTTCGGTGACAACTTCACAGGCATCAGATGCGGTCTGCACTGAAGTCGCTGATCAACTGGGGGGTGTTGCTGTCGAACCCGGACACGTCGAGCATCCCGGCGTCCGACGGGTCAGCGATGGTGAACTGGGTGGCGGACATGGCGACCACGATCAGCCGCGCGTTGATGCCCATCGTTGCGCGGTACCGCTTGAGCGCCTGGTGCGCGTGCTCGTTGCCCTGCCATGTCTCGTTGTCGGTCAAGATGACGAAGGTGTCGATCTCCCTGCGGTTGTCGATGGCCCACTGCATCGGCAGCGCACAGTCCGTTCCACCGAACGGCAGGTTCGACACGGCGCGCACCGCATCGTCCAACCGTTGCCGTGGGCTGATCGGCAGAGGCGTCAGGGCAGCGTTCTGCATCTGGCCCCAGTAGCCGACGTTCAGCGAGTGCGTGCCCTGCCCGGCGGTAAACCCGACGATCTGATGCATCGGTTCCGTCGCAGCGGTGACCAACGCCAGTGCAGCGGACGCTTCCCGACACGACAGCGGCAGGCCAGCAGCAGGCGAACCCATCGAACCCGACACATCCAGAGCCAGCAGTGTGCGCTTGTTCGACGGCTCAACAGATCCGTACGCCGCGTAGAACGCACGATCCAGCGCGTCGAGGATGACAGGGCTTGGCGTCCAGGTGCTGTCACCTCGAGCGGACTGGCCCGACGCGTAGGTGCGAAGTGCCACCAGGATGCTGATCGGATGCACGCGCGCCTTCCGCAGCGCGTCGGCATCGGACAACCGCTGAGCGATACCCGCTGCACTGATGGTCATCGGCTCACACAGACCGAGCCGCGTGAGTCGCGGCAACTGGCGGATCAGCGCCGTCATCGGCAGGCCGTTGGCGAGCAGCGCGGTCCACACCTTGGCGTCGTTCAACGCCTCAGACGGCAGCATCTCCCACGACAGCGACCGATTGGCATTGATCAGCGCTGGCAGGTCCGTGCCGGCCTCATGAGCCTGCTTCACGGCCGCCACCAGCCGGTGCATCGGCGCGTCGGTGCGACCGCAGATGTGCTCGTACAGGTTCGCGTGCTCTTGTGTTACGGCGAGCGGGTGCGACAGGCGCAGCAGATCCCGGTGCGACCAGCCTTCCCGGCTCTGGTACTTCGTCACCTGGTAGGCGAGCGCGTCAACGTCCATGCTCTCGTACCACGCGGCGACACCAGCGCGGAGACCTCGACCCCAGCCGCGGAACTGCTCGACGTACTGCGCGAACTGGAACAGGTGCGTACCGGTGCGGGCGACCTGCGGGAGCGCGGCGAGCGCGGCCTTGCGGGTCTTGTCATCGCCGACGGACGCACACACTGCGAGCGCGAATAGCGCCTGGTTGTTCTTCGGCGCACGACCAGCGGTGCTGATGGTGATGATCTCGGCCACCGTCGCGAGCCCGTCCGACTTCGCGAGGTCCATGACGACCGTTGCGTTGTCCTTCGTCAGCTCGCCGGCCGAAACGTAGTACGTTCCGCCCTCGGTGCCGATGGTCAGGAATCGGCGCAATCGTGCCATCGGATCAATGGTGAACGTGTAACCGCCAGCAGAGTTCGTCACCTGCCGCACGTCGGCCTTCTGGTTCTGCGACGTGCGGCGGATGTTGATGGCGGTCAGCGCGTCAGGCATGGTCGGCCCGTTCTGTTGAGGGGTGCAGCGGATGTGTGTTGACGTTCGGGATGACGCTTGCGCGTCTCTTGCTCTGCCGATTGAGCTACGCGACCGAAGCCACGCCCAGACTCGAACTGGGAACCCAGAGATAACCGAATGTCTCCGACCCGCTGCGAAGTTGTGTCCCGATAGATGTGTGATGCCTTCCGGGTTATGCGCTCTATCCTGAGCTACACCGAGCTAGGCCCGGTGGCACGGACTTTCACCGTGCGACCTCATCCTCCTCAAGGTAACCGGATGACTCCGACCCATCGGGTATTGCTGAACGGCGGATGTGTGAACGCGGCCGGGATATACATTAGAAGGGTAACCCGAGTGCTCCGACCCGCCGAACTGGTGCTAGGTCATTTGTACCGCATTACAGACCACGGCGCAAGGGGTTAAGCGGTCTTCCATCTCTTCGCCACCTTCGCCTCCACGGCCTCGTGGATCAACGTCTCCACGTCACCCACGCGGTACACCCGCGCGCCCTCATCGTTCACGCCCGTTGACCACAGCCGCGGCGGATAGGTGGTGCCGTCCCGCGAGATCCGCGGCTTGGACCAGTTCTGGATGGTGGACGCCTTCACCTCAAGCCCGAACAGCGCCAGCACTTTCGCGCACGTCCCAACCGTCGCGGCCTGGTCAGCTACCAGACCCAACAGTTCCGCGCGCCGCTCGGCCACGTTCACGGGCGTCTTGCACTTCGGGCAGTCGTAAGCCTCAGCGTTGGCCGGCGCGTATAGCTGCGTCGCCTTCGACACGATGCCGTCGCGTGTCAGCTCATCCGACTGGCACGGCTTCCCGTCCACCACGTTCTGACACGGCCCGAGATACACACGCTCAGCCCGGTTGTCGATAGCCCTGCGGATACTCCTCACGCAATGGTCGATCTCGTCCGCGATCTCAGGGGCGGCAGCGTGCCCGCGGATACGCTCGATCCGCAGCAGCAGCCAATGCGCCCACGCCCGCGGGTTGTCAGCGAGATCCTTGTCGTCGCCCATGCTCAGCTCACGCACCCACGTCGACAGCGTGTTCCGCACGATGTCCCCTACCTCCGACGCGTTGTTGTCGAACGGCAGCGGCCGTTCAGCACCTTTGCCACCGTTCCCTGTGCCGCTGTTGTTCTGCCGCGTCAGGGTGGTTTGCAACTCTCGTAGCAGCTCGGGAAGCGCCTTCAAGTTCTGCATCAGCGCGTTCGTCTCACGCGTGCACAGCAGCCCGTCCGTCGTCAATGCCCCGCACGACGGGCATGTCTGCTGGTTCACGCGCCGCTCCATGCCGCTGTGCCGGGCCCGTTGTCCCGCATCACGGCTTCGTAGTCGGGGTGGTCTGCGTACGGCAACGCCATCGTCCCAAGGCACCACATGCGGACGGATGCAGGTACGTTCGATTGCATCAGGTTCGCAATTAACGTTTCCTTCGCCTTGCACTCGGCCAGCATTCGGTCGGGCTCAACGTGTTCCCATGTACCGACATAAGGGCACCAGTCCAACTGAGCCGCGATCGCCTCATCCTCACCGATCCGGGCCAGCAGAAACGCCACGATGTCGCTCACTTCTCCCGCCTCAGCTTCGCCACTACCCGCTTCACGACGGCAATGACCTTCGGCACGTTCGATCCTCTGCTGAACGGCATTAGTCGTCTTCTTCCTGATGCGTTAGGTTGTAGATGGCGTTGTAGTACAAACCGAGGGCAGCATGGAATTGGACACCCGGAGCCCGGCATGTCATGTAGGTCGTCGCAGCTTCAGGATCATCCGCGAGCGATATCCGCATCCCGGTGCCGGACAGCACCCAACCGGTGATCATCACGTCGTCATCCACGATCGCAGCCCAGTTGCGGACCGCCTCGTCTATGTCCCGGCGCGCCTTGTCCACTTCGGGTGATGATCGGTAGTCGGTCACGGTGTCTCCCGTCTTCTGTAGACGCGCATATGGGTTCCGTCTGGGTAGACGATCAGTCTCAAAAGGGCGGATAGGTCACTGGCCCGGAACTTCGTCAGCCCGTACGCGATCCACGGGTCTTCGCCCATCTGGTTCCACTCAGCCAAGAACCGGGCGCATCTCGCCCACAACTCGGCATCTTCCGGGTTCATTGCTTGATCGGCGTGCCAGTGCATATGACTTCTCGGAGGTCGGCCGCAGTTGCACTGGTTCAGAACCTTGTCCAAGTGTTGCACTTCGGCGCGGAGATCGGCGTCGTGCCCCTCACGTTCTGTGACCAGCTCTGCGCGCAACGCTTCCAGTTCCGCAGCGTCCACCCGCAGCACACCAGCAGCCCGGTCAGCAGCGTCGAGGTAGCTCAGCATGTCGATGGCGGCTTCGTTGCGGGTCAGCTCTGGTTCCCAATCCTGGTCATAGCTGCTTATCCACTCTGCCGTAATTCTGATGCGCGGGTCTGGGGTCATGTCGTGTGCTCCGCTGTCATCGGTGCGTCCGTCCCGCTGTCCTCGGCCATCACACAACCTCGTCTTTCA
>CAXSEW010000284.1:0-5925 GCA_964236185.1 uncultured Nakamurella sp.
ACGCCGGCCACTGGTACCTCACCGGCCACGACAGCGTGAGGCTGGAAGTTCGAACGTTTCGCCTGGACCGGGTCACCACGGCCAAGCTAGGGCCGGACACTTTCACGGTGCCCACGAACTTCCGACCGCAGGACGAGGTGCTCGGCGCGCTCGCCCGGACCCCGTGGCGACACCTGGTGTCGGTGAAAGTCCACGCCGACGCAGACGCAATCCAGTCCCGACTACCCCTCGGCCTCGCTACCATCACGCCGCTGACCCACGAGGAGGGCTGGACGCGGGTCGAGATCCGAGCCGAGCAGCTCGACTGGGTACCTGGCATGCTCGCCAAACTCGACGCGGACCTCGTCATCGAGGGTCCCGATGAAGTACGCGACCGTGTTCTGACGCTGGCGCAGCGGCTGCTCGCTGCCTGCGGCTACAAGGCGGACGCGACGGCTCCTCCGACTCACACGGGTGGAGCTTCCTCTTGAGAGGATCACACCCGGCTCGACCTCCCACAGCGGCTGACGAATGCCGGTGGACCTTCGGCTTGCGGAATGTCCGCTTGGCGGTCTTGTCCTGTGACTTGTCGAATTAGATGGCGGGTTCGGTTCACGCTATCTGACGGGATGTTTCGGTTGACAGCCAGCAGTCACCATCCCCGTCGCGCGCCGAAACCCTTCGACGACAGGACACTCAAGGCGCCGCTGTTCCCGCCGATCAATCAGTGGGGACAGCTGCCGTACCTCATTGAGCCGCTCAGCCCGCACTGCCCGGCTCGCCCGGCGGGCCGACACCGTCCTCGCTGGTGACGTCTTGGACCCTGTCTCGACGGTGATCAGCGTGACCTCCCGTCTGAGCGAGGATAGGGGCATGACGCCGGACGACCTTCAAGACTTCTTCCTGGCCAGCGCAGGCGTAGCCGGCGCGTTGATCGGACTGCTCTTTGTGGTCATCTCGGTCGCGCAACAGCGGCTGGCCGAGAAGGGCGAAACGCAAATCCACCGGGTGCGGGCGTCAGCGGCGCTCACTGCATTCACGAACTCTTTGGCCGTGTCACTATTTGCGTTGATTCCGGGCGACAAGGTCGGCACGGCCGCTCTGGTCGTTGCCATCCTCGGGTTGCTGTTCATCGTCGCGTCGCTGATGTCACTGATCCGGTTCCACAGGCTTCGATGGCGCGACACCCGCGATGTGCTGTTCCTACTGGCCTTGCTGGTCGTATTCGTCTTCCAGCTCTCCGCGGCGATCGATGTGATCAAGGACCCTGGTGACTCAGGACAGGTGCGGACCATTGCCGTGCTAGTCATCGTCTGTTTCCTGGTCGGGATCACCCGATCATGGGAGCTGATCGGTGGGCCGCAGATCGGCTTGACCCAGGAGATCGGCGTGCGGCTTCGCAGGGATGACCGCGATAAGGACAGCATCGGCGACGCCTGATCAATGCTTCACGGCGACCCGATGTGATGGTGCTGGATGCGAACGACCGCCCGGCACGTCCGTGGCTGACGGTGATCCTGAACGATCATTCCCGGGCGGTAGCCGGGTACATCGTGTTCCTGGGTGATCCGTCGGCGATGCAGACGGCGTGGGCGTTGCGGCAGGCGATCTGGCGCAAGGCCGATCCGGGTTGGGCGGTCTGCGGTTGGTCATCGGCGTTGTACAGCGACAACGGGGCACTTCACCAGCGACCACATCGCCCAGGACAGACACCGGCCGCCAGGTGGCAGGCCGGCGGGTGGTTACCGCGGATGCCCGAATCGCTGGAAGGCGGTGTCGCCGGGGCTGGCCGCGGTCAACATCTCGACGAAGGACTTGCAGGCGGCGCGCAATCAGCGCCGCCGGGAACTGGGCCAGCAGCTGATCGCCCGGCCCAGCGTCGTCGACATCATCACCGAGACTCGACCTTTACCGGTGCCCGTCAGCCCCATCGAAAACCCGGGCGACAAGGCCCGACCTGACCGGATCCGCATCAAGCTGTACCGCGAAGACTGACCCACCGCAGCTCCGGAAGGGAACCGCCGTGACCGACCCGAGTGTGGTGATCGACCAAAGGCCTCCGCTGCGGCTCGCGAACTTCCAGATCACCAAGCAGCACCGGCGGTTCTGCGAGTTCGCCGACGCCGTCCACCGCCTCCGATACGTCGGGGTTTGTTACGGCGCACCCGGCCTGGGCAAAACACTATCGGCCCGCGCCTACGCCGCCAGTAAGGATTGGGAACGGTGGGCGAACCGCCGGTACGCCCGCCGTGAGCACATTGCCGGCATCGCTACTGGAAAGCCGCACGGTGACCTACACCCCGGAAGTGGCGATGACCACACGGCAGCTCGAGAACGAGGTCTCCCACTACGTGTAGACCCTGAGCGCCGACATCGAGCGGTGCTTCCACCCGGACTTCGGCGGCTTGGCCGAGCAGTACGCGGACCACGAGGCCCGCACGGAGCTACTCATCATCGACGAAGCCGACCGGCTCAAAAGTAGTGGCCTGGAACAGCTGCGCGACTTTTTCGACCGCAACGACATCGGACTGATCCTGATTGGGATGCCCGGATTTGATCGGCAGCTCGCCCGCTACCCGCAGCTCTACAGCCGGATCGGGTTCGCTCACCAGTACCGGCCGCTGGATCCCGTGGATGCCCCGGAGGTTCTCGAGCACTACTGACAGCAACTCGGCCTCACCTTCGACCCGGTCAAATCAGCAGAGGCCGCCAACACCATCACCCGAATCACCGGCGGCAACTTCCGGCTCATCGAACGGATCATGAGTCAGGTCGCACGCCTGATGAGCATCAACGATCTGCACGCCATCAGTCCGGAGATCGTCGAAGCCGCCCGTCTGACCTTGGTCGTCGGCACCTGACCGGGCGGCCAAATAGCGTGCAAAAACTAGGCCAGATAGGACGCCAATTCGCACAACTGGACCTCCCGGAACACCCGGGTCAGCATTCACCCGGAATCGACACTAACGAAGGGACCGCGGAGAGCCCGGCACGTGGAGAAACGCACACCGGGGGGAGCGGCATGAGGAAAGGGTCGGTAGCAATCCCGACCCCGCGCTCCAGACCGCCTCATCGGCCGCTGCGTTGCCATCGAAATGGCAGGCGACAGATGGACAGGCTGGTTGCCGTTCAGCCGGCGTTCAGCTCCTTCTCCCTTCGTGTTTGTTCCGTGCGAGGAGGTTAAGGCAGCACACAGCCAACCCACAGGAGGACCGATGTCGCTCAGCCGTCGTCAGATGCTTGGCACTACCGCGTTGACCGGGGCCGGCGCGTTGGCCGCTGTGACCGCAGCGCCTTCCGCCGCAGCAAGCACCCCGGACAGTCAGGTATCCCGAGGGACCAGCCGTCGGCCGGAGCTGTTCGGTCCCTTGCACTCGCGCGGCGGGGATCTGCTGGCCCTGCCGGCTGGGTTCAGTTACGAAGTGGTATCGGTGTCCGGGGCGACCGACATCCACGATGGCAGTGGGAAAGTCATCGGAAAGACCCCTGAGCGCCCCGACGGCACGAGCTCGGTGGAGAAGAATGCGCGGCTTCGGCTGATTCAGAATCACGAAGGCAGTCCAGGTGCTGAGTTTCCTGTCCCGCTGGTAGCGGGAACTGTGTACGACCGCGGCGCTCTCGGGGGCGGCTGCACCGTCATCGAGACCAGCCGCTCCGGACACCGCATGTCCGAGTGGGTAGGCCTGTCCGGCACCTACAGCAACTGCGCAGGCGGCCCGACACCGTGGGGTTCATGGCTGACGTGCGAGGAGACCGAGGCCAAGGCCGGGACCGGCACGCTGGAGAAAGACCACGGTTACGTGTTCGAGGTGTTCCCGGAGGGCCCTGCGCATCAGTCGCCGCTGCCGATCAAAGCGCGGGGGCCGCGCCCCGCACGAAGCGGCCGTCGTCGAGCCGTCGCGGACCCGGGTCTACCTGACCGAAGATGCCAGCGGACCGACCGGTTTGCTGTACCGGTGGACCGCCCCGGCCGGCTACCGCCTGCGGCCCTACATCGCCCAGTCACTCAAGCCCAATGACGGACAACTCGCTGCGCTGGCGGTCTACGCCGGCGACGGCAGCGTGCTACCCGACCTGGCGTACGTGACCGCGGCACAGATCGGCCGCCCGTTCGCCACGAAATGGGTGACGGTCCCGGACCGGACAGCAGCGACCACTTCGATGCGCAAGCAGTTCTCCGCCGGACAGGTCACCCACTCCAAGAAGCTCGAAGGAGCTTGGGGTGACCGTCACGGCATGTACTTCGTGGCGAGCTTCGCCTACGGACCGGCCGATCTGCCGGCCAACGCGACCAAACACGACGGGCAGCTGTGGCACTACGACTACGCCGCCCAGACGCTGACCCTGGTCGCCTACTTCCCGTACAACGAGTTGCTGCACCAGGAGACACCGGGCTGGGAAGCCGGTCTCGGGGCCAGCCTGGACCTGGCTTTCGACGGTCCTGACGGCTGCCACGTCTCGCCTTACGGCGATCTGATCCTCACCGAGGACGGCAACACCGCCAACCATGTCCTGGCTTGGAACCGGGCCACCGGAGCGCAGGCGATCGCCCGCAACTTGATTGTGTTGGAGCAAAGCGACTCCGGCGGCAATGTCTACAGCGAAATGACCGGCCCCAACTTCTCCCCGGACGGTGCGGTCCTGTTCGTCAACGTCCAGGAACCGGGTCACGTATTCGCCATCCGTGGCCCGTGGCGCAAACACCTGGGCTGACGCACGACAGCCGGAGAGCCCAGAGACAGCTCCTGGAACGACGGACACTCACAGGTATACCCACCCCCTCGTCACGATTGGAACCCTATGAACGTTCTGCGGACAACCGCGCTGACCGCATGCATTGCGGCCGCGTTGACGGTGACCGGCTCCATCAATCCCGCGGCGGCCGGACCCGGCCACCACGACGGCGGCCACGGCCGCCAGTCGTACACGTTCGCGGTCATCGGCGACATCCCGTACGGTGACGCCCAGATCGCGAACTTCCCGAATGTCATCAAGCAGATCAACGCCGACCCGCAGGTCGCCCTGGTGGATCACCTCGGCGACATCAAGAGCGGGTCCACGGTCTGCTCGGACACCTACTTCCAGCAGGTGAAGTCGGAGTTCGACAAGTTCGCCGACCCGCTGGTGTATACGATCGGCGACAACGAGTGGACCGACTGCCACCGGCCAACAAACGGGAGCTACAACCCACTCGAGCGTCTGGCCACTATTCGGTCGATCTTCTTCTCCCATCCGGGAAGCACTCTCGGAGAGCACCCCGCAACGGTCCAATCTCAGTCGGCGTACGGATACCCGGAAAATGTCGCCTACACCCGAGCCGACGTCGCCTTCGCCGCAGTGCACATCGTAGGCAGCAACAACAGCCTGGCGCCCTGGACGGGAAACACCGCACCCACCGCGGAGCAGAGCGCTGAGGTGCTGGGCCGGACGGCCGCCGGCATCCAATTGATCAGGAACACCTTCGCCCAGGCCAGATCGGCGCACCAGCGGGCGGTGGTCCTGCTGACCCAGGCCGACATGTTCGACCCCACCGTCAGCAACCCGACGTTCGCCGACTACTTCGCTTTCCAACCCATCGTCGCGGCGATCGCGCAGGAATCGGCCGCTTTCCGCGGGCCGGTGTACCTGTTCAACGGGGACAGTCACGTCTACAACGACGACCACCCGTTGGCTGCCGGATCCAGGTGGCTCAACTTCTACGGCGTGCCCACCCCAGCCAACAACCTGACCCGGGTCACCGTCGACGGATCGACGGGAGTGAACAACTACCTGCGGGTCACCGTCAGCCCCCGCGACCGGAACGTCCTGAGCTGGACCAGGGTGCCTTTCGCCACCACCTGAGCACACCCTTGACGTGGCACCACGTTGTACTCGATTTACCTGGCACCTTGGGGGTGTCGGTCGGGCGGCCGCTCATCGGCATCGGCAGGCCCTGCACCTGTAGGG
>CAXSEW010000285.1:0-5923 GCA_964236185.1 uncultured Nakamurella sp.
CGACCCAGCTCGTCAAGGTCGGCTGCCCGCTCCGGCGTGACGTCCGGCGGCGGCTCGGTCGCCGGCTCGACGTCCTGGCCCGCCGGGTCGGCGGGGCGGGTTGCTGTCCCGGGCGCCGAATCGGCGGGGCGGGTTGCCGTCCCGGGCGCCGGGTCGTCCGGCGGCCGGCCGGCCGGCCGCGGGTCGGCCGGCAGCGAGTCCTCCGGCAGCGAATCCTCCGGGGACGGCTCGGCCGGCACGGTGTCGCGGACCACGGAGTCGCGGACCACGGTGTCGCCGGCGGTCAGCGGGCGGCCGGACCGATGCAGCACCCGTACCGCATCGCGGTCGATACGGCCGATCTCGTTGCGCGGCAACCGGTCCACCAGCTGATAGCTCTGCGGGCGCTTGAACACCGGCAGCCGCTGGGCCAGGTACTCGTCGAGGTCACCGGGCGTCGGGTGGGTGCCCCGCTGGGCGACAAGGACGGCGACCACGCCTTCTCCGGCCTTGCCAGGCGCTCCGATCACCGCCGCATCCCGGACATAGGGATGTCCGGTCAGCACGTCCTCGATCTCCCGCGGGTAGACGGTGAAGCCGGCGACCCGGATGGTTTCCGCGGCCCGGTCGACCAGGTGCAGTTCGCCGGCGTCGTCGAAGTAACCGAGGTCGCCGGTGGTGAACCAGCCGTGCTCGTCGACGCCGCCGGCACCGTCGGGCCAGTACCCGGAGAACAGCGTGAGCCCACCGATCTGGATGCGTCCCACTTCTCCCCCGGCGCCCGCATCGGCGGCCGGGTCGTCCGAGACCACCGGCACCCCCGGCACGCCGTCGACCTCGTCGGGGGCGGCGTACAGGTCGGCGCCGTCGTCGCCGACGATGCGCAACTGCACGCCCGGCAGCGGCAGACCCACGGATCCGTGGCGGGCCGCGCCCGTCATCAGAGCGGTCGAGATCGCCGATGCCGATTCCGAGATGCCGTAACCCTCCCAGACCGGTTGTCCGGTCAGCGATCTCATCGCAGCGGAGTCGCCTGGATCCAGTGGCGCTGCCCCGGAGGTCATCAGCCGGACCGACGACAGCGCTCGCTCCACCCCGACCGCCGAACGCAGCCGTCTGTACAGGCTCGGCGCGCCCGGCACGACCGTGACCCGCTGGGACCGGATCGTGCCCAGGACGGCGTCCACCCAGGCGGTTCCGGGTGCCGGCTCGTCAGGAATGACGGCGCAGGCGCCGACCAGGCACAACGGCAGGAAAGCCGTCACCCACCCGGCCAGGTGGTAGGTCGGCAGAACCTGGATCGCCCGGTCATCGGCGCGTAGGCGAAGGCTGGGTGCCGAGGCGACGGCCTGCACTGCGGCGATGATCGCCCGGTGCGACACCATCACCGGAAGTTCACTGCTCACTGCTCGGGCGAGCATCGCCAGCTGCTCGCCGCCGGCCGCTGCTTCTACCGGCGGCACGCCGGCGTCCCACCAGGCGGCGACCTGTGCGGCGCCCACCAGCACGTCGGCACCGCCGCCCGGTTCGGCGGCGATCACGCCCCGCGCCGTCACCCGCTCGACCACGTGGTCCAGCTCCAACCGGTGCGGACCGACCGGAACCGCCACCAGCCCGGCGCGCAGCACCGCGAACGATGCAGCCAGGATGTCCGGCCCGGTCGGCAGACACACCAGGACACGGTCGCCTGGCAGCAGCCCGGTCGCCAGCAGGGCGGCCGCGCCCGCGTCCGCCGCGCGATCCAACTGGGCCCAGGTCCGCGTTCCGGCGGACGACAGCACCGCCGACCGGTCGGCAGCTGTGGTGGCAGCCAGCCGCAACAGGTCGGCGACATTGGCCGAGCCGGCGTCGATCGGAGTCAGTACAGCCATTCCACCTCGTCGCCTTCCTGGTCGGCTTCCTGGTCGGGCTTCCCCCGGGCGGTGCCTGCGGTGGCCGTTCTCGACGATAGCCGCTTCCACCGACACCCCACGGTTCACCGGCCGGTCCGAGCAACGGGTGACGGGCAGCAGGTGTGGCACCGGCTGCTGCAGCGCTCGGCCGCGCCGCGGCGGCTGCGGACCCGGCGGGGCGTCGCTGGTTAGGCTGAACCGACCAGCAGGCCAGTGGAAAGGGACGCTCACCGTGATCTTCGCGCGCGCCGGCAGGACCCGCGAAGCCGCCGTGCGCGCCGAACTGGCCGGCGAAGCGTCCGCGGAGGCGGCCTACCAGGCCGAACACCCGGAGCATCCCGACGGCGGGGCGTTCCAGCCCTCGCCGCTGCCACCCGCGACAGATCTGACGGCCGCCGCCTTCTTCGACGTGGACAACACGATGATGCAGGGCGCGTCGGTGTTCCACTTCGCCCGCGGGCTGGCTGCGCGCAAGTTCTTCACCACCGGTGATCTGGTCAAATTCGCCGTGCGACAGCTCAAGTTCCGGATCGGCGGCGAGGCGCTGATCAACACCACCGACGCTCGCGAGGAGGCGCTGTCGTTCGTCGCCGGCCGCAGTGTCGCGGAGATCGTCTCGCTCGGCGAGGAGATCTACGACGAGCTGATGTCGGACCGGATCTACCTCGGCACCCGGGCGCTGGCACAACGGCACCTGGACGCCGGGCAGCGGGTCTGGCTGGTCACCGCGACACCCGTCGAGCTGGCCCAGATCATCGGCCGACGGCTCGGGCTGACCGGCGCCCTGGGCACGGTGGCGGCGACGGAGGACGGCATCTATACCGGCCGGCTGGTCGGCGAACTGCTGCACGGCAAGGCCAAGGCGGCGGCCGTCCGGGCTCTCGCTGCCCGGGAAGGCCTCGACCTGCGGCGCTGCACCGCCTATTCCGACTCCATCAACGACGTGCCGATGCTGTCGGTGGTCGGCACGGCGGTCGCGGTCAATCCCGACGGGCAGCTGCGAGACATCGCCCGGCACCGGCACTGGCAGATCTACGACTACCGGTCGGGCCGCAAGGCCGCCGTCATCGGCGTCCCGTCGGTGCTGGGGGCGGCAGCGGTCGGCGGTCTGATCGCGGCCGGATTCGCGGTGCGGCGGAGATTGAGCTGAGCCGGTGCGCCGCACCGGAAGGCTGCATACTGCCGGGCGGATCCGGCGACGGGGCGGTCAGCCCAGGAACGGGTGACCGCGGCGTAGCAGCAGCCGGTACAGCGCCTGCTGGATGTTCTCCCGGACGCGGTCGGCGAGGTTGAAAACCACCATCGGGTCCTCTGCGGCGCCGTCGGGCAGCTGGTCGGTCGGGATGGGTTCGCCGAACTCGATGAGCCACTTGCTGGGCAGCGGGATCGCGCCCAGCGGCCCGAGCAGCGGGAAGGTCGGCGTCACCGGGAAGTAGGGCAGGCCGAGCGCCCGGGCGAGCGGCTTGATGTTGCCGATCATCGGATAGATCTCCTCGGCGCCGACGATGGCGCAGGGCACTATGGGCACCCCCGTGCGGACCGCCGCGGAGACGAAGCCGCCCCGGCCGAATCGCTGCAGCCGGTAGCGCTGGGAGAACGGCTTGCCCACGCCTTTGAATCCTTCCGGGAACACCGACACCACCTCGCCGGCGGAGAGCAGGCGTTCGGCATCGGAGTTGCAGGCCAACGTGATGCCGGCCCGCCGGGCCAGCGGACCCAGCACCGGGGTGTCGAAGACCAGGTCCGCCCCCAGCATCCGGACCGGTCGGTGCGCGGGGTGGTGGTCGTGGACGGCCAACCCGGCCATCAGCGCGTCCACCGCGATGGTCCCCGAGTGGTTGGCCACCAGCAGCACACCGCCGGTGTCCGGGATGTTCTCCATCGACAGCGCCTCGACCCTGAACCACTTCTCGTAGAGCAGCCGCAGCGGCGGGAGCACCACGTTCTCGGTGAAGTCGGGGTCGTACCCGAAGTCGTCGATGCGGTAGTCGCCGGTCAGCCGGCGCCGCAGGAACGCCAGCGACCCGGCCACGCTCTGCTTCCACGGCGCCTCGGCAGTGGCGGCACCAGCCTCGGCACCACCGTCCGCGCCGAGCGGAGAGAGCGGTTGCGGTCCCGGACCGCCACCGGCGGTCATCTGGTTCTCCCGCGCCGCGGCGAACCGGCTCGGCCGGCCCCGTCCCCGGGGATGCTGACCAGCCGTGGTCGCAGCGGCGGGTCGATCGGCACGGGTTCGACCGGCGCCTGGTCGACCGGAACCGGCTCGGCTGCCCACTCAGCGGCCGGCGGCCGGGCGGTGGCACCGATCAGTGACGTCATTCGTTCCTCGGCGGCCCGGACGGTCCCACCGGGCAGGGCAGGCGTCAGGGTCGCCACGAAGTCATCGAAGGCGGCGACCGTGCTGTACCGCGGTCGGAAGCCGACCTCGGTCCGCAGCCGGGTGGTGTCCAGCACCCGCCCGGCCGCCATGTCGCGTACCTGGGAGGCGGAGAAGCCACCGACCCCGACCAGCGCGAGTGTCCGGCCGAGCCCGCCCAGGGCAGCCGAGGGAATGGGCAGCGGTAGCCGTCCGGCGCGGTGGATCGCCTGCGACACCGACAGCGCTCCGCTCCCGGCCACGTTGACGATGCCGGCGAAATCGCCGAGCACCAGATGCTCCATCAGCGCCACGGCGTCGTCCTCGTGCACCAGCTGCAGTCGCGCGTCGTGACCCGCTAGCACCGGCACGAACGGGGCGAGTGAGAAGTACCGGGTCAGCGGGGTGCGGACGGTCGGTCCGATGATCGCCGCGAAACGCGGCACCGCCACCCGGACGTCAGGCCGGCGGCGGCCGAAACCCCTGACATAGCCCTCGATGTCGATCGCATCACGGGGCCGCCCGGTAGCCGGCAGCGAGAGCGGCTGCGTGCCTTCCGTGGCCACCGCCGGGTCACGCGGCGAAGAGCCGTAGACAGCATCCGTCGACCGCACGACGAGGTGGCGCACGCTGCTGCTGCGTTGACAGGCGGCGAGCAACTGCATGGTGCCGAGAACGTTCATCTCCTTGGCCATCGACCGCGCCGCAGGACCGGCCGGTGTGGACGACGCCGAGGCGTGGACCACCGTGTCGACGCCGGCGGCTTCCAGCACCTGGGCGATCAGCGGACTGCGGATGTCCGCCCGGGTGAACTCGGCCTCGCCCATTCGAACCCGCGCGGCCGGTTCGGGCAGGGCAGCGTCCACGCCGATGACCCGGTCGACCGCCGGGTGCAGGGCCAGCCGACCAGCCAGGCTCGACCCGAGCACCCGGGTCACCCCGGTGATCAGCACCGTCAATCCGGTCATCGCGATTTCACCGCCACGGGGAGTCGAATGTCGAGCAATGGCCGTCAGCCATGGGCGCCACAGCTACCGGGCCGCGGCCTCGCTCTGCGCCCAACGACAACGCGCGCGGAGCGCACCGTCCGATGAGGACCTGGTGCCGACTCCGCGCGCGTGTCAACTCTGTCGCTACCGGGTTACTTGCCGGCCTTGCGACGGGCGACGCGGGTCTTGCGCAGCAGCTTGCGGTGCTTCTTCTTCGCCATTCGCTTGCGGCGCTTCTTGATCACAGAACCCATGCGAGAACCTCTTGACTTGACGAGCCGACGGTAGTCCGCCAACTGATGAGCGGGTGGTCGGACCACTGGCCGGCAACCATCCCGGGCGGCGATCCTGCTCAGGCGATCCTACCGGCTGCCCGGCGGGCGGCGGAACGGCGCGGATCCCCGACGTCGCTGCAGCGAGTGGGCGATCCAACGCGGGCGCGGCATTCAGCCGACGTCGTTGTACGCGGTCCGCAGGTACTCGTGGACGGCCCGTTCGGGCACCCGGAACGACCGGCCCACCCGCACCGCGGGCATGTCGCCGGAGTGGACGAGGCGGTAGACCGTCATCCGGGAAACCCGCATCACTGTCGCCACCTCGGCCACCGTCAGGAACTTCATCTCCGCGAACGGAGACTCCCGTTGCGCAGGGTCAAGCGGCTCTCCAGCCATCGGGCACCGTCTTCCGGCACGAATCGCGCCGCCGGC
>CAXSEW010000286.1:0-5922 GCA_964236185.1 uncultured Nakamurella sp.
CGGACCCGCGGGCACCGCCGCCGCGGCCGGGCAGCGCGGCCGGGCGGCGCCGTCGGCCGTGCCGCAGCGCGGTCCACCAGGGCCGGGACGTCCACGCATCGCCCTGAGTGTCCTGCGGGTATAGAGGGCGACCACGCCGACCCTGGTTACGGGTCGGCGCCACGCCCACTGTTCCCTGCATCCCCTCTTCAAGGAGTCCTGTCATGACCGTTCGGACCAACCGCCTCGCCGCATTGAGCGCCGCCGCCGCAACCTCAGTCGTCCTGCTCGCCGGCTGCGGCACTTCCACCCCCACCGCAACCAACTCCACCACCAGCCCGCCCTCCGCCACCCCATCGGCCGGCTCCGCCGGCGCGACCGGATCCATGCCCACATCGATGATGGCCGGCGGAGGAATGCCCACGTCGATGATGTCCACCGGCGGTGCAATGTCCAGCACCAGGGCAATGTCAACCTCTGGTATGCCGATGCCGGCGCAGCCGGCCGGGCCGCACAACCAGGCCGACGTCACCTTCGCGCAGCAGATGACCGTGCACCATCAGGGCGCGATCGCAATGGCGGACCTGGCTATCCGCAAGGCCTACACAGGCCAGGTCAAGGATTTGGCTCTGCAAATCAAGTCGGCCCAGGCGCCGGAGATCAAAGAGATGGCCGGCTGGCTCGCCGCATGGGTTCCGGACACCGACATGAATGGCATGCCCAACAAAACCGGCACAACCATGAGCGGGATGGGTGGTATGGATTCCAGCACCGCGGCGGCGATGCCCGGGATGATGAGCGACGCCCAGATGGGGCAGCTCGCCGCAGCCAGCGGCTCAGCGTTCGACAAATTGTTTCTGCAGATGATGATCGTCCACCATCAGGGCGCGCTCACCATGGCCACAACCGAGACGGCGCAGGGGAGCAACCCGGAAGCATTGGCGTTGGCGAAATCCATCACCACTTCTCAGACATCGCAGATCACCCAGATGAAAGGCATGCTCCAAGGCAGGTAACCCCTGGTCGTCGGAGGACCGGGTCGGGTTGTCACTTCCAGGAGCCGAGTGCGCCGCAGCCGTTTGCTGGCGGCGTCAATGACCGGGACAGCCGTGTGAGGCGTTGGCAGCTGCGGCCAGCGGCTCGCCGGTGTGGGCTCCGGTGGGGCTGATGTGGATGGTCACCCCGGTGAGCCGTCGGACGTCGGCGAGTAGGTGCTGTTCGGCGTGGTGGGCGACGTCTTGCGCCGGCCCGACGGTCAGTTCGGGGTCGACCGTCACGTCCGCTCCGGCCCGCAGGGTGTGTCCGATCCAACGGATCCGTGGCTGATTCGACGAGGGTGCGGATCCTGTGGGCGCTACGCTCCGGCACCTCGGATGTCGCCACCTTGGCCGCCGTAGCCGGATGCCGGCCGACGGTGACCGGTGAGCCGGTCCACGGCTGATCCGCCAATGGCCAGGCAGCAATAACCGCAACTGACCGTTGGCTTCCACAGTTCGGTCGGCCGGTGAGTCAGCCCAAACCCCGGTCTGTTGCCGTCACAATTCGCCGAAGTGAGGCCGCGGCGTCGGCTTCGTCCTCCATGAGCCTCGTTCCGCCGCTGTCAGTGTCGCCCAACCTCACGTGCTCGGCGTGGTAGACCGCTTCGTCCAGCAGGCTGGCCACGTGATTGTCGTACAGCGAATAGGTGATGCTGCGACCATTTCGCTGCGCGGAGACCAGGCCCATTGCGCGGAGTAGGCGCAACTGGTGGGAGACAGCCGATTGTTCCATGCGGACCGCTTCGGTGAGTTCGCCGACGGTGGCCGGCGCCTGCCGCAGTTGGGACAAAATCATCAGCCGACTGGGTGCGGTCAACGCCTGCAGGGTGGCCGCGACCGCAGTGGCGCTGGCGATGGTCAGCCTTGCCGGTGGCGTCTCGCGCCCGCTCGTGCCATGTCCCACAACAGCAATCGTAGTACGTTCGAGTGACCCTAATACAGATGAATACGTGTTCATTCTTGTGTCGTGTTGGGGAGTGGTAGTCGTCGGCCACTGCTGTGCTTGTGGAGAGGGTCACCCATGTCTTCAACGTTGCCCAGCCCGGCAACCACGACTCCTAGCCCCGTCGGAGCGGCTCACTCGGGTCGGCTGGGCGGCGCACTCACGTTGCCGCAGGTGCGGTGGGCCGCATTGGCCACCGCGTTGTTCGCCGTCGGTGGGCTGTCGCAGTTGCTCGGTGCACCCAGCGCCGGGTACTGGTCGCTGTACCTGGCGTGCTACGCCGCCGGCGGGTGGGAGCCGGCGTTGGCCGGGCTGCAGGCGCTGCGCGAGAAAACGCTCGATGTCGACCTGCTGATGATCGTCGCCGCCATCGTCGCCGCAGCGATCGGGCAGGTCTTCGACGGCGCGCTGCTGATCGTCATCTTCTCCACCTCCGGCGCGCTGGAGGCCTTCGCGACCAAGCGCACCCAGGACTCGGTGAAGGCGCTGCTGGACCTGGCCCCGCAGCAGGCCACCCGCCTGCTCGGCGGGGGAGCCGAGGAGCTGGTGGACACCGCCGTCCTGGACGTCGGCGATCTCATCCTGGTGCGGCCCGGTGAGCGGATCGGTGCCGACGGGCACGTCGTCGACGGGGCCTCGGATGTCGATCAGGCCACCATCACCGGCGAACCACTCCCCGTCGTCAGACAAGCCGGCGACCAGGTGTTCGCCGGCACCCTGAACGGAACCGGCGCGTTGCAGGTCCGTGTCGCCCGCCGGGCCGAAGAGTCCGTTGTGGCCAGGATCGTCGCCATGGTCGACGAGGCATCGGCGACCAAAGCCAAGACGCAGCTATTCATCGAAAAGGTCGAGCAGCGCTACTCGCTGCTGATGGTGACCGCGACGCTCGCGTTGTTCTTCATCCCGCTGGCGCTGGGCGGGGCGTTGCAGCCGACCTTGTTGCGGGCCATCACCTTCATGATCGTTGCCTCCCCTTGTGCTGTCGTCCTGGCGACCATGCCGCCGCTGTTGTCGGCGATCGCCAACGCCGGACGGCACGGGGTGCTGGTCAAGTCGGCCGTGGTCATGGAACAGCTCGGTCTCACCGACCTCGTGGCGTTCGACAAGACCGGCACCCTGACCGAAGGCACCCCTCGGGTCACCGAAGTGCACGTCCTACCCCAGGCAAACATCAGCCAGGATCAGTTGTTGGCACTGGCGGCTGCAGCCGAACGACCCAGCGAGCATCCCCTGGCCGCCGCAATCGTCCGCGCCGCCCACGACCGCGGGCTGACAGTCCCACCAGCGCAGGGATTCTCCTCCGCACCGGGCCGCGGCGTCAGCGCCACCGTGCAGGGCCGCGATCTGTACGTCAGCTCCCCGGCAATCCTGGCCGAACTGAGGCTTCGTGGGGGCCTGATCGCGGAGCAGGCGGCGGCCGCAGTCGCAGCTGCGCAGGATCAGGCCCGCACCGCCGTCGTCGTCATGGTCGATGGCCGACCGGTCGGTGTGCTGGCGCTGGCCGATCGGCTGCGGACCGACGCCGCCGACACCGTCGCGCAGCTGCGGGACTTGACCGGCACCGCACCGGTACTGCTCACCGGCGACAACGCTGCGGCGGCCCGCAGACTGGGCGCCGAGGTCGGGATCACCGATGTGCGGGCTGAGTTGCTGCCGGCCGACAAGGTCACCGCCGTACAGGGCATGCAGAAGCTGGGCTCACGGGTGCTGTTGGTCGGCGACGGGGTCAACGACGCACCCGCCATGGCCGCCGCGCACCTGGGGGTTGCCATGGGCCGCCACGGATCAGATCTGGCCTTGGAGACCGCCGACGCGGTGATCGTCAGAGACGAACTGTCCACCGTCCCGAAGGTCATCGACCTCGCGCGCCGGGCCCGCAAGGTGGTGGTGGCCAACCTGGTCATTGCGGGTGTCGTCATCACCGGGCTGGTCATCTGGGATCTGGTGGGCAACCTCCCCCTACCGCTGGGCGTGGCCGGGCACGAGGGATCCACCGTCATCGTCGGGCTCAACGGGTTGCGTCTGCTCCGCAAGTCCGCGTGGCGTCGGGCCGGTTCTTCCGCTATGCAGGTCGGGCCGGTCAGTTCTGCAGTGAGGGCGAACGTGTGAGTGGCTGCCGCGTAAAAATCCCCGATCGATCCGGTCGGCGTTCACCTTGGACGCCTCCGGTATTGATCAGTGACGGCCGGAGCCGCCCGATGGGTGGTGGGGTTTTCGTTGATTCATAGTTCCGAAGTGCGGCTAACGGTGATGGCGGGACCGCCGGGCGGTGTGGGGATGGTGAATGGGTGGGGGATCCCGGCTTGTACGAGTAGTTTCTGCGCGGATCGGTCGTCAAGAGCGGTTCCGCCGAATGCGACGGTCTTGGGGCGGTCGAGCTCATCTTCTGGTTCGTTGTCGCCGTATTTACCGTGGCCAATCATCAGCCATCCGCCGGGGACCAGTGCTCGCACGGCCCGCGCGGCGCATTCGCGTAGCGCCCGTTCGGATGGTCTACGGGCATTGTCGTTGCCGGCCGCGGCGGATGCGGTGGGCACCACGACCAGAGCGATCTACAGCGTGTTCAGGTCCAAGGACGAACTGGTCGCCGCGTTGGGTGCCCGCATCTTTCAATTGCTGGGGCCGGCGGTTCGTGGTGCGCCGGTCACGGCGGATCCGGCCGCCGATCTGGTAGACGCCGGTGTGATCGGTTTTCGTGGTGTTGCCATTGGCCATCCTGTGCTGTTCGCGCTGGGCGTGCAGCAGACCAATGCCAAACCGGGTCACCGTGCGCGTATTCACCTGGCGGCTGATGATGCCTGGACGGCGCTGCACGAGCGAGTCGCCAGACTGAAGGCTCACACGGGCCTGGGTGGTTGGGACGTCGATGAGGCAGCGACGGCCTTTCACGCGCTGTGCGAAGGCCTCGCCGCGCTGGAGATCCGCGGCGTCATCGCTGACGACGCCGCCAGGACCCTATGGCGTGATTCGCTCACCGCTCTCGTGGACGGATTCTGTTCGCAGACGCTGGCCTCATCCCGCGTGGGTCGTCTGGCGCGGTAGTTGATCTTGTCGCTGCAGGCAGCCAGCTTCAGGAAGACCGCCCGTCGGCTCCCTCTCCTGACGATCCGGAGGCCCCCGCAGCGGGGACTGACGGGGGACGACCTGTCGATGCGGTGATCAGAATGCAGGTGCCGCCCTGAGACGACGCAGCTGACGTTTCAACGCCTGTTCATCATTTGTTTCGCCGCGAACGCGGTGATCCCGGCCATCGCCGCCTTCATCAACGGATTACCACCACCGCCGAGCATTCCGCCAAGGCCGCCACCCGATCCGCTACCGCCGAGAAGTCCGCCGAGCCCGCCGCCGCCGCCGCCCATCAGTCCGCCGAGCCCGCCGGCGCCACCTCCGCCGGCGCCGCCTCCGCCGAGCAATCCACCGAGCCCGCCCCCGCCGCCGCCGAGCAGTCCGCCCAGGAGTCCGGGTGACTGTTGGTGCACTTGGGTGGTCATCTCGGCCAGCGTCGCCGGGTCGTTGCTCTGCGGCCCGCCGACTGGTGCTCCGGTGTCGACGCCCTGCGAGCTGGCCTGCTCGTGTAGCTGCCGGGCGTATTCGGTGCGGTCGTCGGGGCTCATCTGCTCGAAGGCCTGTTGCGCCGACGGCCGGTAGGTGTCGGGGTCGACCTGTCCGGCGACCTCGCTGTAGCGGTTGGCGACTTCTTGGTCGTCGTACCCCTCGTGCGGTTGGCCTTGGTCGTACCGGTCGGTGAAGTCCTGGTAGTCCTGTCGGCGTTCGCCGCCGCCCATCAGATCCTGGAGAAGTCCCATGGTCAGTTCCTTTCTACGGGCGCGTGCGGCGCCCTGGTCGATTCGGGGGTGTTGCGGGGCTACAGCCGGGCAAATCACTTCTTGCCAAGTGTTTCGATGCGGTCGATGAGCAGTTCGAGGGAGTCCGCGAAGGTTTCGGCGGACCGGTCCTCGGATA
>CAXSEW010000287.1:0-5918 GCA_964236185.1 uncultured Nakamurella sp.
CGCTGCTGCTGAGACCCTCGTCCAGCAGATCCTGGCGTCGGCTCAGCGTCGCGGTGGTGCTGATGGTGGTGTCCACGCGTTCCGTCATGCCGGCAAGCGTCGACGCTGGCGACGACGGGCACCATCGTCAGCGGCCGAATGTGGATGGACGAAGGGTAGGTGGACAACTCCGCGCCACACACCGCACTGATCGGCTGACGGCGTACCAGAGTTGCCACGCCGCACCTCGATTCGTCACGCCGCACCTCGATTGGTCACGCCGCACCTCGATTGGTCACGCCGCACCTCGATTGGTCACGCCGCACCTGCTCGAAGGCGTCGAGCAGCTGTTCCGTGGGTCGACCAGCTGTGCTGTGGGTCGAGCAGCTGTTGGGTGGACCGAGCAGCGGCGGGTGAGGCGGCCGGAGGTGAGCAAGCGCTGATCGCGCGCACGCAGCACTCGATTGGTCACGCCGCACCTCCATTCATCACGTCGCACCTCGATTGGTCACGCCGCACCTACTCGACGGCGTCGAGCAGCTGTTCCGTGCGTCAAGCAGCTGTGCCGTGGGTCGAGCAGCTGCTGGGTGGAACGAGCAGCTGTGCTCCGGGCAACACGAGACGTCCGTGCTGGCGTCACCAGTGAGCTCACGGCCTGATCGACCGCCCACGAGTCGGCGCTCACAGCGCCCGACGGCGCCCCGGATCTGCGACGATTTTGGATCAACCGCAGACATGAGGCATACTTGTCAGGTTGCCCTCACCGGGTCGTCGGCTGTTCGTGTCAGTGCTGTTCGCTGCCGCAACAGCGTCACCGACTCGGAGAGCACTGCAGGTCCGACAGATAGACCACCGGATCGCGAACAAGGCGGCCACCAGCAGGGCCAATAGCTTGACCGAACCATGTGCTCCTTGCGAGCGCGGCCGTTCCACCATGCCGAGTAGCACAGGTGTGTGCAGTCGGCGCGACACGCCCGACCGCGTGGACCGGATGTCCTTCGATAGATGAACAGCGGCGAGCAGCTCTCGCGCGGCGACGAACGCGGCCCCAAAGGTGACGCAGGCGCCAACCACGCCCACGGCGCCCAACCCGGCGCAGCAGGCAGCAGTGCACAGAACACCAGACAGCGCAGCAACAACCCCGAAGGACGGCAAGCGTGGCGGGACAGAAGATCCGCATCAGGCTCAAGGCCTACGACCACGAAGCGATCGACGCCTCAGCGCGCAAGATCGTCGAGACGGTGACCCGTACCGGAGCCCGTGTTGTCGGCCCGGTGCCGCTTCCCACCGAGAAGAACGTGTACTGCGTCATCCGCTCGCCGCACAAGTACAAGGACTCGCGCGAGCACTTCGAGATGCGCACGCACAAGCGACTGATCGACATCCTCGACCCGACGCCCAAGACGGTGGACGCGCTGATGCGCATCGATCTACCGGCTTCGGTCGACGTCAACATCCAGTAGGGATCTCCTCCGACCCCTCGGGCGACTAGAGATCTCGAGGAGATGGGTATTTCAAATCATGGCTAACACGATCAAGGGAATTCTGGGCCACAAGCTCGGGATGACCCAGGTCTTCGACGAGACGAACCGGGTAGTCCCGGTCACCGTCATCGCCGCGGGTCCGGTCGTCGTCACCGCGGTCCGCACCCCAGAGGCCAATGGCTACTCGGGTGTGCAGCTGGCCTTCGGTGCCGTCGACCCACGCAAGGTGACCAAGCCGGTCACCGGACACTTCGCCAAGGCGGGTGTGACACCGCGCCGCCACATCGCCGAGCTGCGCACCGAGGACGTCTCGGGGTACGAGCTGGGCCAGGAGTTGACCGCCGAGCAGGTCTTCGAGAACGGCAACCTGGTCGACGTCACGGCCACCTCCAAGGGCAAGGGCACTGCCGGCGTGATGAAGCGACACGGCTTCAAGGGCCTGTCCTCCTCGCACGGTGTGCACCGCAAGCATCGCGGTCCCGGTTCCATCGGTGGTTGCTCCACGCCGGGCCGGGTCTTCAAGGGCATGCGCATGGCCGGCCGGATGGGCCACGAGAAGGTCACCATCCAGAGCCTGACGATTCACGCGGTCGACGCCGACAAGGGCCTCATCCTGATCAAGGGCGCCGTTCCCGGCCCCAAGGGTGGCGTCGTCTTCGTCAGGTCCGCTGTGAAGCACCTCGACAACGCCATTGCGAAGGGGGCCTCCAAGTGACCACCGCGCTGACCAAGGAAACCGCAGGCACCGCCGGGACGTCCGTCCAGGTGACCACTCCCGCCGGCGCGAAGGGCGACTCGATCGTTCTGCCAGCAGCCGTCTTCGGCGTGCAGTCCAACATCGCGCTGATGCACCAGGTGGTCGTCGCTCAGCTCGCTGCCGCCCGCCAGGGCACGCACAGCACGAAGACGCGCGGCGAGGTGTCCGGCGGTGGCAAGAAGCCGTACCGACAGAAAGGTACGGGTAGGGCGCGGCAAGGTTCCACCCGCTCGCCGCAGTTCGTCGGCGGTGGCATCTCGCACGGTCCCGTGCCGCACAAGTACCTGCAGCGGACCCCGAAGAAGATGAAGGCAGCCGCTCTCCGTGGCGCCCTCTCCGATCGGGCCCGCGGCGGCAACATCCACGTGTTGTCCTCGCTCGTCGAGAACGAGACGCCGTCGACGAAGGTGGCCATCGCCGCCATCGCCGCGGTCAGCACCGCCAAGCACGTCCTGGTGGTCGTCTCCCGCGACGACGAGGCCGGCTGGAAGAGCCTGCGCAACGCCGACAACGTGCATCTGATCGCCTCCGATCAGCTGAACACCTACGACGTGCTCGTCAGCGACGACGTCGTCTTCACCCAGCAGTCCCTCAACGAGTTCCTGGCGTTCGCGCGGGTAGAGGCTGAATCGACCCAGCCGCCGGCCGCGCCGAGCCAGGCGCCGACCGAAGTGGAGGAGGCGAAATGATCGCCGATCCGCGCGACATCATCCTCGCGCCGGTGGTTTCCGAGAAGAGCTACGGCCTGCTCGAGACCGGCCGGTACACCTTTCTGGTGCACCCGGATGCCAACAAGACCCAGGTCAAGATTGCCATCGAGAAGATCTTCGATGTCAAGGTGACCTCGGTGAACACGCTCAACCGGCAGGGAAAGCGCAAGCGCACCCGGGCCGGCTTCGGACAGCGCAAAGCAACCAAGCGCGCGATCGTCACGTTGTCTGCGGACAGCAAGGCGATCGAGATCTTCACCGGCGCCTGAGGCGAAGAGGACTAGAGGACTATGGGTATCCGTAAATACAAGCCGACCACTCCCGGTCGTCGTGGGGCCTCGGTGGCAGATTTCGCCGAGCTCACCAGGACCACGCCGGAGAAGTCGCTGATCGCTCCGCTGCACTCCAAGGGCGGCCGGAACGTTCACGGCCGGGTCACCACCCGGCACCAGGGCGGCGGGCACAAGCGTGCCTACCGGCTCATCGACTTCAAGCGGGCCGACAAGGACGGCGTGCCGGCCAAGGTCGCTCACATCGAGTACGACCCCAACCGCACGGCGCGCATCGCGCTGCTGCACTACGCGGACGGCGAGAAGCGCTACATCGTGGCCCCGAACCGCCTGGCGCAGGGCGACACCATCGAGACCGGTGCGGGCGCCGACATCAAGCCGGGCAACAACCTGCCGCTGCGGAACATCCCCGTCGGCACCGTCGTCCACGGCATCGAGCTCCGCCCCGGTGGCGGCGCGAAGATCGCCCGGTCCGCCGGCACGAAGGTGCAGCTGGTCGCGAAGGACGGTCCCTACGCCCAGCTGCGGATGCCGTCCGGCGAGATCCGCAACGTCGACGTCCGCTGCCGCGCCTCCATCGGCGAGGTCGGTAACGCCGAGCAGGCCAACATCAACTGGGGCAAGGCCGGCCGCATGCGCTGGAAGGGCAAGCGCCCGTCCGTCCGCGGTGTTGCCATGAACCCGGTCGACCACCCGCACGGTGGTGGCGAGGGCAAGACCTCCGGTGGCCGTCACCCGGTCAACCCGGGCGGCAAGCCCGAGGGCCGCACCCGCCGGCCGAACAAGGCCAGCGACAAGCTGATCGTCCGTCGTCGCCGCAAGGGCGGCAAGAAGCGATGACCTCGACCCACGCCACTGCAGCTACCCACCCCACCGAGATCTGAGCAGGAAGGACAAGAGATGCCACGCAGTTTGAAAAAGGGACCGTTCATCGACGACCACCTGCTCAGGAAGGTGGACGTCGCCAACGACAAGAGCTCCAAGGCCGTCATCAAGACCTGGTCGCGCCGCTCGACGATCATCCCCGACATGCTCGGGCACACGATTGCCGTGCACGACGGCCGCAAGCACGTCCCGGTGTTCATCACCGAGTCGATGGTCGGCCACAAGCTCGGCGAGTTCGCTCCCACGCGGACCTTCAAGGGCCACATCAAGGACGACCGTCGCGCCCGGCGCGGCTGAGTCAGGGAGACGAGAACACACCAATGAGTGCAAAACTAGATCGTGCGGTGCCGGGGTCTGTCACAGCTGCTCCGCGCACGCGCGCACAGCTCAAGCACCTGCGGATGACGCCGATGAAGGCGCGCCGCATCGTCAACCTGATCCGTGGTACCGATGTGGCAGCCGCGGCCTCGATCCTGCAGTTCTCCCCGCAGGCCGCAGCCGAGCCGGTCGGCAAGTTGCTGGCTTCAGCGGTGGCCAACGCGGAGAACAACCAGGGCCTGAGCCGGGACTCGCTGTTCGTCGACACCATCTACGTCGACGAGGGCCCCACGCTCAAGCGGTTCCAGCCGCGTGCGCAGGGTCGTGCATTCCGCATCCGGAAGCGCACCTGCCACATCACCATCGAACTGGTGTCGCTCTCGGGTCCTCCGAAGGCCGGCGCCACCACTGATACAGGGCGCCGCCGACGCGGTCAGTCCGACGCGAAGGGAGGGAACCGCTAGTGGGACAGAAAGTCAACCCGCACGGCTTCCGGCTCGGCATCACCACCGACTGGACCTCGCGCTGGTACGCCGACAAGGCTTATGCCGAGTACGTGGCCGAAGATGTCGCCATCCGCAAGCTGATGTCCAAGGGCATGGAGCGGGCCGGTATCGCGAAGGTCGAAATCGAACGCACCCGTGACCGCGTCCGCGTGGACATCCACACGGCGCGTCCGGGCATCGTCATCGGTCGCCGCGGCGCCGAGGCCGATCGCATTCGCGGCCAGCTCGAGAAGCTCACCGGAAAGCAGGTGCAGCTCAACATCCTCGAGGTGCGCAACCCCGAGTCCGACGCGCAGCTGGTTGCCCAGGGCGTGGCCGAGCAGCTGTCCAACCGCGTGTCGTTCCGCCGCGCCATGCGGAAGTCCATGCAGTCGGCGCAGCGTTCCGGCTCCGTCAAGGGCATCCGGATCCAGTGCTCGGGCCGCCTGGGTGGCGCCGAGATGAGCCGGTCCGAGTTCTACCGCGAAGGCCGCGTCCCGCTGCACACGCTGCGCGCCGACATCGACTATGGCTTCTTCGAGGCGAAGACGACGTTCGGTCGCATCGGTGTGAAGGTCTGGATCTACAAGGGCGACAAGACCGGCACGCTCGGCGAGCAAAAGGCAGCCGAAGCGGCTGCTGCTCAGCGTGGTGCCGGCGGCCGTCCCGCCGCCACCGACCGTCCCGATCGTCCGGCCCGCCGCCGCAGTGGCGCCAGTGGCACCACCCCGACGTCGACCGATGCCGGTCGCGCCGCCGCCGATGATGTTCCGGTGGCGGATGGCGCCTTGATCGCTGACGCGCCAGGTGCCTCCGCCAGTGAAACCCCAGCGGCTCCGGCCGCCCCAGAGGAAGGCTGACCATGCTCATCCCGCGCAGGGTCAAGCACCGCAAGCAGCACCGTCCGCACCGCACCGGTCTGGCGACCGGCGGCACGGCTGTCACCTTTGGCGACTACGGCATCCAGGCTCTCGAGCCCGCCTATGTCACGAACCGGCAGATCGAATCCG
>CAXSEW010000288.1:0-5916 GCA_964236185.1 uncultured Nakamurella sp.
CGCTGACGGTGACCAGTCGGGTCGAGCGTTCCAATCGGGGTGGCCGGGGGTAGTCCCACACCGATTCCTGTCCCGGTCCGGGAACTTCTGGAATCACGTGGGCAGGCAAGCGGGAAGGCATGCTTCTCATCCTGCCGGTTGTGACGCCTCGGCGGGCGCGGCCATCGTGCCCGAATTGTGATCCAGCCACATGCATCCGCGTCGGCCCGAGCTTCCGTCCTGCCGGTGAACCTCCCCGATGCACCCACTGCCGACGGCCCGCGCCGCAGGGCGTGCACCCGTGCCGACCTGTCAGGAGCTGCCATGTCCTTTTCCTTCCCGCCGTTATCGACCACCCGCCGCCCGCATCGGGCCGGGTCGCCACACCCACGGCGGGTCGCCGCGGCCGTCGCCGTCGCCGGTGTGCTGCTGACGCTCGCCGGCTGCACGACTTCGTCGGGGGCCACGGCGGCCTCGTCGGCCATGTCGACGTCCGCTGCGGCTGCGCCGGCCGGGCCGGCCGCCGCGGGCGGCAACGCCTCCCAAGGCGCGGACCAGACCTCCGGGAGTTCCGCCGCGATGAGCTCGAGTGCTGCGCCGAGCGCCGCGGCACCGGCACCCAAGTCCGCTGCGGCCGGGGGCAAGGGCGCCGTGGACGTCGGAGCAGAAGTCGAGGCCGCCGACCGGCAGGTGATCAAGACCGCGAACTTCACCCTGAGCGTCGTGGTGAAGTCGTCGAACACCACGGCCGCAGCGGACGAGGCGGCCGAAGAGGATCAGGTTGGCAAGAAGGCGGACGACGTTCGCAATCTCGCCATCGGCGCGGGCTACGTCAGCGCTGCGCAGGGCAAGGGCACCACCCAGTCGATCACCCTGCGGGTGCCGGCCGCCGGCTACGACAATGTGATCACCGCGCTCGAGGGTATCGCGCCGATCGTCAGCCGCCAGGAGACCACGGAGGACGTCACGTCGAAGATGGTCGACATCGGCAGTCGGATGCAGACCATGACGGCGAGCGTCAACCGGGTCCGGGCGCTGCTGAGCAAGGCGGACAAGATCGGCGACGTCATCTCCATCGAATCGGAGCTGTCCACCCGCGAGGCCGATCTGGAGTCGCTGCAACGCCAGCAGGCGGCGTTGGCCGGTCAGACGGCGCTCTCGACCATCACCGTCGTGGTGCAGGGGTCGATCACCGGCGTCAAGCCGAAGGTCGCGCCGGTTGCGCCGGCGCCGCCCGCGGCAAGGTCCGGGTTCACCGGTGGGCTGGCGAACGGCTGGGACGCGGTCCGGCACCTCGGGCACGCCGGGCTCACCGTGGTCGGCACGCTGCTGCCCTTCGTACCGGTGGTAGCGGTGCTGCTGCTGATCGGCCTGTACCTGCGCCGGCGGATCCGCCGGGACGCGGCGCCGGTGCTGCCACCGGCCCGTGATCCGCAGCCCGCGGAGTAGTCGCTGCCGTGCGGGGCGCCAACTGAGGTCTTTGTCGGGCTGGGCGAAGCTGGCTCAGGCTTGGCGCAGAAAGCGGCGAGCGCGTTGTGTCCTGCTGAGCGCGAAGCAGCGGGCGCTTGGGGCTGGAATGCGCCCGAGCGTCGGCTGGAATGCGCTCGCGCAAGGCTGGAATGCGCTCGCGCAAGGCTGGAATGCGCTCGCGGCGGGCCCGACTTCGCGCCCCCCGCAGGCTGCGGCAGACTACTTCCCATGACTTCGACTCTGATCCTGCTCCGCCACGGTGAGAGCACCTGGAACGCGACCAACCAGTTCACCGGCTGGGTCGACGTCCCGCTGTCGGCTAAGGGCACCGGCGAGGCCACCCGCTCCGGCGAGCTGCTCAAGAGCGCCGGCCTGCTACCGGACGTGCTGCACACCTCGCTGCTGCGGCGGGCGATCAGTACCGCCAATCTCGCCCTCGACGCGGCCGATCGTCACTGGATCCCGGTGCGCCGCAGCTGGCGTCTGAACGAGCGGCACTACGGCGATCTGCAGGGCAAGGACAAGAAGCAGACGCTGCAGACCTACGGCGAAGAACAGTTCATGCTGTGGCGCCGGTCCTATGACGCCCCGCCGCCGGAGATCTCCGACAGCAACGAGTACTCGCAGGCCGGCGACCCCCGCTACGCCCCGCTCGGTGCCGATGCACCGAAGACCGAATGCCTGGCCGACGTGGTCAAGCGGCTCGAGCCCTACCTGCGCGGCCCGATCGCGGACGACCTGAAAGACGGCAAGGTGGTGCTGGTCGCTGCGCACGGCAACTCGCTGCGAGCGGTGGTCAAGCTGCTCGACGGCATCAGCGACCAGGACATCGCCGCGGTGAACATCCCCACGGGTGTACCGCTGAAGTACGAGCTCGACGCCGACCTGCGGCCGCTCACCGTCGGCGGCACCTACCTCGATCCGGACGCCGCTGCCGCCGCCATCACCGCGGTCGCCAACCAGGGCCGCTGACCGAACGTCGTTCCCCGCCTGGTGGCGGGCTCGACCGGGATGGCGGGTGAATGGCTGATGAACGGCCCGGGTGTTCCCGGCATCCGTTCGGACAATGGCGACCGCGGCAGTGTCGGCGTGCCGCTGGCGCGTCGGTGAACGCCCTACCATTCGAGATGTGTCCTGGATCGGTTACCTGGCAGCTGCCCTCGGCGGTGGGCTGATCGGGCTGCTGATTGCCCGGGTCGCGCTCCGGCGGCAGCCCCGGGTCACCACTCCGGCGTTACCCGACCGGGCGCTGCTCGCCGAGGTCGCCTTCTTGGCCTCCACCACCGGATACGCAGTGCTGGACAGCGACGCCCACGTGCTCGCCTACAACCCCCGTGCCGCCGAACTCGGCGTCGTCCGGGCCGGTTTGATCGACTCCCGCATCCGGGACGCCGTCGGCCGGGCCAAAGTGGCCGGTGAGCCTATCGACGTGGAGATCGGAGTCGTCGAACCGGTCACCGACCTCGGCCCGCGCCGCAATCCCGCCTCGGTACAGGCGGTCGTTCGATCCACCCGCAGCGGGTACGTGCTGGTCGCGGCCGCCGACGAGACCGAAGCGCTGCGGCTGGAGGCGGTCCGGCGGGACTTCGTCGCCAACGTCTCGCACGAGCTCAAGACGCCGGTGGCCGCCATCGGACTGCTTGCCGAGGCGGTGCTCGACGGGTTCGACGACCCGGAGCACGTGGAGAAGTACGGGCAGAAGTTGCTGCGGGAGTCCGTCCGGCTGGGCGCGCTGGTCAACGAGCTGATCACGCTTTCCCGGCTGCAGGGCGCCGATCCGCTGCCCGATCTCGCCGTGCTGGAGGTCGATGCGGTGGTGGCCGAGGCCCACGCGCGGTCGGTCGCGCTGGCCGAGACCGCCGGCACCACGATCACCATGGACTCGCCATCCGGTCTGCTGGTCAAGGGCGATCGGCAGATGTTGATCACCGCGCTGGTCAACCTGCTCGCCAATGCCGTGCACTACTCGCCGGCCGCCAACGTGGTGTCGATCAGCCGCCGGGTCAACGAGGGTTTCGTCGAGATCGCCGTCACCGACCGGGGTATCGGGATCGCTCCAGAGCATCAGAGCCGGGTCTTCGAGCGGTTCTTCAGGATCGACCCGGCGCGCTCGCGGGCCACCGGCGGCACCGGCCTGGGTCTGGCCATCGTCAAACATGTCGCCGCCAACCACGGCGGCGCGGCGGTGCTGTGGTCCAAGCCCGGGACCGGCTCGACCTTCACCCTGCGGCTGCCCCGGTTCGCACCGGACGGCCCAGCCTCCGCACTTCCGGCCGGCGGAGCGCCGGCCGCCGTTCAGCCGGTCGACGCACCCACCACCCCATCCGCAGTGCGGGAGCCGTCCGGCATGGGGCCGGGACCGACCGTCGTCCTACCTGCTGACCATCTGGCCAGCAACAAGGGAGCACAGTGACCAGGGTTCTGATCGTCGAGGACGAGGAATCGATGGCCGACCCGTTGGCGTTCCTGCTGCGCCGGGAAGGTTTCACCACCAGCATCGCTGCCACCGGGCCGGATGCGCTGCAGGAATTCGACCGGTCCGGCGCGGACATCGTGCTGCTGGACCTGATGCTGCCCGGAATGAGCGGTACCGAGGTGTGCAAGGCGCTGCGCGCGAAGTCAGCCGTCCCGGTGATCATGGTGACCGCCCGCGACAGCGAGATCGACAAGGTCGTCGGGCTGGAACTAGGTGCGGACGACTACATCACCAAGCCGTACTCGACCCGGGAACTCGTTGCCCGGATCCGGGCGGTGTTGCGGCGTGGTGCCGAGCCCGAGGACGGCGCCGAGTCCACGCTGACCGCCGGTCCGGTACGGATGGACATCGAGCGCCATGTGGTGTCGGTTCACGGCGACGAGGTGTCGTTGCCGCTCAAGGAGTTCGATCTGCTCGAGTACCTGATGCGCAACACCGGCCGGGTGCTGACCCGCGGGCAGCTGATCGACCGGGTGTGGGGGGCAGACTACGTCGGTGACACCAAGACCCTCGACGTCCACGTCAAGCGGTTGCGGTCGAAGATCGAGCCCGATCCGGCGGCGCCCCGCTACCTGATCACCGTTCGCGGGCTGGGCTACAAGCTCGAAACCTGAGGCCGCGTCGGCCGCGAGCGCCGCCCACAGAAGGTGTTGATGATGCCGAGCGTTACATGTAACGTTCAGGCATGGCTGACACGCGCGCGCGGGTACGCGAACATCGGATGAGATTGCGGGCCCAGGGGCTGAGGCCGGTTCAGATCTGGGTGCCCGACGTACGCTCGCCGGAATTTGCCGCGGAGGCTCACCGCCAATCGGCTGCCGTTGCAGCGAGCGAGCAGGAAGCAGACGACCAGGAGTTCATCGACGCCATCTCGGTCGACTGGACCGATGGGCACCAACCCGCCAGGTGAGAAGAGGCGACCTCTACATCGCTGCAGCCCGCGGTGCATACACCGGCAAACCACGACCGGTCGTGATCGTCCAGGACGACCGATTCGATGCGACCGCCTCCGTGACCGTCTGTCCGCTCACGACGGCGGACGTCGAGGCTCCACTGACCCGAGTTGCGGTAGCCGCCGCCGCGAGCACCGGGCTCGAGCTGCCGAGCCACATCATGGTCGAAAGATCACCACCATTCCGCGGGCGAACGTAGGGAATATTCTCGGCCGCCTGCCTGAAGAAGATCTGGTCCGGCTGGACCGAGCGATCTTCGTCTTCCTGGGACTCGCCGGATGGGCCGCGCCGAGCGCTCCTACCGGTCTGTCCCCACCCGTCAGCGATGGCGATCGGTAGCGAGATCGGAAGTGCTGTCGTCATAGTCCGGCCGGGGTCGGCGCGGCCGGTAGCGTGGCGGTATGACCCCCGGTGCCCGCCGCCCCATCCCGGTCGGCCTGTCCACCGCGGCCGTCTTTCCGGAACCGACCGCCGCCGCGTTCGCCATGGCGGCCGAGGCCGGGTACGACGGCATCGAGGTCATGGTGGCCACCGACCTCACCAGCCAGACGCCGGACGCCCTGGCCCGGCTGGTGGACCAGCATCAGATCCCGGTGCTCTCGGTGCACTCGCCCTGCCTGCTGATCACCGCCACGGTGTGGTCGTCGGACCCGCTGGTCAAACTCGCGCGCTCCATCGAGATGGCCGAGAAGCTGAACGCTCCAACGGTTGTCGTGCACCCACCGTTCGTCTGGCAACGCGGAGCAGCGGCCACCTTCACCGAGTCGGTCGCCGAGTTGCAGTCCCGGACGGACGTCGTCATCGCCGTGGAGAACATGTTCCCGGTGCGGGTGGCCGGCCGGATGGTCAACAGCTACCGGCCGCATTGGGATCCGGTGCCGGCCGGTCATCAGCACTACACCCTCGATCTGTCGCACACCGCGACGTCCGGGTCCGACGCCCTGGGCATGCTGGCTCGGATGGGGTCGCGGCTGGCCCACCTACACCTGGCGGACGGCTCCGGGTCCAGCAAGGACGAGCACCTCGTACCCGGACGTG
>CAXSEW010000289.1:0-5906 GCA_964236185.1 uncultured Nakamurella sp.
GTCATTTCGCTGCACTGCAGCACTTCATGTCCGCGGCCGTGACCACCGAGATGCGCTCCCGGGTGCTGGGCGGCGACGTGATGGCCTGCCGCGTCGAATTCTCCACGCTCGGCTTCGAGGCGCCCGCGCTGGGCGCGGCCCACGCCGGGATCGACGCGCTGATCAACGATCCGACGCTCGTCGCCGTGTCGGCATGACGCGCAGAACCGCGACTCGCCTCTCCGCCACGCCGCCCGGTGCAGCCGCGCCCGGCGCCCGGCCGCCGTCGGCAGTGAAAGGATGATCCGGTGACCGAAACTCTCGTGGCCGGTATCGATTCCTCGACGCAGTCGACCAAGGTGCTGTTGGTGCGGGCCTCGGACGGCAGGGTGATCGATTCGGCGTCGGCCCCGCATCCGGCCGGTACCCAGGTGCACCCGGACGCGTGGTGGGCGGCGTTGCAGCAGGCCGGCGCCGGACTGCTCGGCCGGGCGTCGGCCATCGGCGTCGGCGGTCAGCAGCACGGCATGGTCGCGTTGGACGCGTCCGGCACCGTCGTCCGGGAAGCGTTGCTGTGGAACGATCTTCGATCTGCGCCGCAGATCGCGACGGTGGTCGACCATCTCGGCGGCGCGCAGGAGTGCGCGAATGCGATCGGTTCGGTGCCCGCTGCCTCGTTCACCGTCACCAAGCTGCGCTGGATGGCCGAGCACGAGCCGGACCTCGCTGCCCGAACGGCAGCGATCCTGCTGCCGCACGACTGGCTGACCTGGAAGCTCGGCGGCGAGCAGGAGATGACCACCGACCACGGTGACGCCTCCGGCACGGGCTACTACTCGCCGGCCCGGCGGGCCTGGCTCCCCGAACTCGCGGCCTGGGCGCTGGATCGGGCGGACCCGCCCGCGCTGCCGCGACTGGTGGCGCCGGGCGCGGTGGCCGGCCACACGCCCGGCGGCATCCCGCTGTCCGCTGGTACCGGCGACAACATGGCGGCCGCACTGGGTCTGGCCATCGGACCCGGTGATGTCGTCGTGTCGATCGGTACCTCTGGCACCGCGTTCTGCGTCGCCGACAGCGAGTGCGCCGATCCGAGCGGTTCGGTGTCGGGTTTCGCTGATGCCACCGGTCACTACCTGCCGTTGGTGTGCACCATCAACGCGTCCCGGGTGCTCAGCGTCGTGGGCAGCCTGCTCGGCGTGGATCACGACGAGTTCTCCCGGCTGGCGCTGGCCGGCGAGGTCGGCGCCGGGGGTCTGACGCTGCTGCCGTACCTGGACGGCGAGCGGACGCCGAACCGGCCGGCGGCCACCGGGGTGCTGGCGGGTCTGACCTCCGGAGTCACCCGGGAGAACCTGGCCCGGGCCGCGGTGGAATCGCTGCTGTGCTCACTGGCCGACGCCGTCGACGCCCTGGGGGTGAGCCCGACGCGGGTGATGATGATCGGCGGGGGTTCCCGCAACCCCGCCGTCCAGCAATTGGCACCTGGCGTGTTCGGGCAGCCGGTGGAGGTGCTGGAACCGGGGGAGTACGTCGCCCTCGGGGCGGCCCGGCAGGCGGCGTGGGCGCTGTCCGGCGCGGCCGAGCCGCCCGTCTGGGCCGCTGCGCCGTCCGTCGAGTTCAGCGGCGCGCCGACCCCGGTGGTCCGCGCCCAGTACGGTGCGCTGCGGGACGCCACCACAAGTTGGTGAAGTCGGCTGTTGTCCCGGGGAGCTGGAGACGCCCCTGGATGGAAACCGCGACCCATGCCTGGGCTCACCGCTGCAGCCACGCACAGCTGACGGCGGCCTTCGAAAACTAAATCACGATCGGAATGACCCGTCTTCGTCATGGAGGATCAGACGCCGCCAATTGGCGTGGTCGTGCAGTCGTTATGACGGGTTGACCACCGCCATCGGCGCCAGGGGACATTCGATCCGCTGGGTGTACAGCGCCATCGAACTCATCGTGCTGGCGGCCGGCTGGCTGCTCGGCGGAACGGTCGGCGCGGGCACCGCCGTGTACGCGGCGGCCATCGGGCCACTCACGCACTGGACCATCCCACTGCTCCGGCCGGCCGGCCGCGCCACCCTTCCAGTTGGTGGACATCAAGCCTTGCCGGACTAAAATAGCCGGGGGGCATGCATATGGGTGAACCGCCTGATGAATGAGGTTCAACCATGCAGTTCCGAATCCTGGGTCCGCTGGAGGTGTGGGCCGACGATGCGCCGGTCGCCCTCGGTGGCCGCAAGCCGCGTACCTTGTTGGCGGCGTTGCTGGTGGCCGCTCCTGCGGTGGTGTCCACCGACCGGCTGATCCACATCCTGTGGGGCGACGAGCCGCCGGCCGAGGCGATGAATGCGCTGCACGCCTATGTTTCCCGGTTGCGAAGCGGGCTTGGTGCGCCGCCCCGGCTGACCTACCGGACGCCCGGATATCTGCTCGAGGTAGCCGACGAGGAGTTCGATTCCGGTCAGTTCGTCCGGCTGCTCCACCAGGCCCGCACCCACTGCGCCGCGGGCGAACATGCTCTTGTGGTCCACGTTCTCGATGCGGCCCTGGCCCTGTGGCGGGGAGACGCTTTCGCGGACTTCTCAGATTGCGACTTCGCGACCACCGAGATTGCCCGGCTCACCGACCTGCGGCTGGCGGCCGTCCAGGAACGGATCGACGCCCTGCTGCAACTCGACCGGGATGGCGAGGTGGTCGCAGAGCTCGACGGGCTCGTCCGACGGTTCCCGGTGCGTGAGCGGCTGACGGTCCAGCTGATGCGGGCGCTGTACCGCAGCGGCCGGCAGGCGGAGGCGCTGGCCGCTTACCGGCAGCTGCGCGCCCGATTGGTCGATGACCTCGGGGTGGAGCCGTCACCTGCGGCACAGGAGCTGCACCGCCAGGTGCTGGACCACGACCGGGCGCTCGGGCCGTCCCGCGCCGCCGCCGGCGGCAATCTTCCGCGGCGCCCGACCAGCTTCGTCGGTCGGGACGGCGAATTGGCCCGGGTGACCGCTGCGGTGCGCTCCGCCGCGCTGGTCACCCTGACCGGCGTCGGGGGGGTCGGCAAGTCCCGCCTTGCCGTGGAGGTCGCCACCCGGGAGCGCACGGGCTTCCCCGACGGGGTATGGCTCTGCGAGCTCGCTCCGCTGGCCGAAGCCGGCCCGGTCAGCCAGGCCGTCGGGGCTGCGATCGGAGTGCAGCAGCGGGAGGGCCTGTCGATGGAGCGGACGCTGATCGAGTACTTGCGGGCGCGGTCGATGCTGCTCGTCCTGGACAACTGCGAGCACGTACTGCCGGCCGCGGCTCGACTGGTGGCCGACGTGCTGGCGCAGTGCCGTGGGGTCGTCGTACTGGCGACCAGCCGGGAGGCACTCGCGGTCGACGGGGAACAGGTGTGGCCGGTACCGCCCCTGTCGGTCGATGACGCGGCCGAGCTCTTCGTGCATCGAGCGCGCAGTAGCCGGCCGGGCTTCGACGCGGAGCGCGAGCGCGGTGGTGCGGTCGCCGAGATCTGCCGGCGGCTGGACGGTCTACCGCTGGCGATCGAACTGGCCGCGGCGCGGATGCGGGCGATGACCGCGGCCGAGGTCGTGCAGCGACTGGACGACGGTCAGCTGCTGACCAGAGGCCTACGGGCCGTCCAGCCCAGACACCAGAGCCTCACGGCGGCCATCGATTGGTCCTACCGGCTGCTGACCGACGCGGAGCAAGAACTGTTCGCCCGGATGTCGGTGTTCGCCGGCGGCGCCGACCTGGCGGCGGTTCATGCGGTGTGTGCAGGGCACCTCGGTGACGGAGCGGTGCTCGACCTGTTGACCGGACTGGTCGACAAGTCAATGCTCACTGCTACTCTCGGCGCGGCGAGAACCCGCTACCGGATGTTGGAGACGCTCCGCAGCTACGGCCGGCAGCGCCTGCGCGAGCGTGACGAAGAGCTGCCGGTTGCTCGGCGGCATGCCGCGCACTTCACCGCCCTCGCCGAGCAGGCGGACCGCGGCGTCCAGGGACGCGACGAGCGCGCCTGGGTCGAGCGCACGCTGCCCGATCGCGACAACCTGCGGGTGGCCTTCGAGCAGCTGTACGCGGACAGCGATTCGGAGTTGGCGCTGCGGCTGGTCACCTCGCTGGCCGAGGTGCTGCATCTGCGGGTCGGGTATGAATCTGCGGGCTGGGCGGAACAGGTCCTGACGATCGCGCCGGTCGGCCATCCGCTGTACGTGGTGGCGGTCGGCGTCGCCGCGCGGGGCGCCTGGAACCGCGGTGACTTCGGCAGCGCACGAAGCCTGGCCGCCCTGGCGGCCGGTAGGGTCCCTGCTCCGGGCACCGGTCGGATCGCCTATCCAGCTGACGTGCTCGCCGATGTCGCCCTGTACGAGGGGGACATCGACTTCGCGTTGGGCCACTGGGTGGCCGAGGTGCCCCTCGCGCGCCGGCGGGCGGATCCGATCCGGTTGGTCTGGACCCTGTACTACGTCGCGGTCTGCCACGCGGCGCGGCGGGATCCGGCCGCCGGGATCCCAGCCGCACTGGAATCGGTGCAGGTTGCGGACGCCACCGGGAATCCGACCGCGCGGTCGATGGCCAGGTATGCCCTCGGTCTGGTGCGCAAGAAAGCCGACCCGGTGGCAGCGCTGATCCTGCTCGACGAGGCAGCCGAACTCGCGGCTCAGGTCCAGAACTTCTGGTGGTACGGGATCGCGACGATGGAGGCGGCGGCGACCCGTGCGGTGCACGGCGATCCTGAGGTAGCTGCCCGGGCGCTGGTGGACGTTCTCGACCACTGGGACCGCACCGGTGACCAGACCCAACAATGGCTGAACCTGCGGTACGTCGTCCGGCTCCTCGTTCGGGTCGGGGCGACCGCGCAGGCTGCGGCCCTGCACCGCAGTCTCGTCGCCGCCGGCCGGCCCTCACCTCTGCGCGACGGCGGAGACGGCGTGGCGGCGCCGGGTCGGACCCTCGACCTGGTAGGGGCCGTTGCGCTGGCGAGAAGCACGCTGAACCGCCGCCTGCAGGCAACTGCCCGACGGTAGTTGCAACCACGCCTGCAAGCCGATTGCAACCGCTGCGTTCCACACTGCGTTTCCCATCAACGGCAAGAAGGAGCGGAAATGACGCAGACTGTGGACACCGACCGGACCGAGGCGGACCGGGCGTTGAAGGCGAAGCACCGGGCCATGTGGGCGCTGGGTGATTACCCTGCCGTGGCCAAGGAGGTCATCCCCTCTCTGGGCGCGATCCTGGTGGCGGCCTGTGAGGTGGGCCTGGGTGATGACGTCCTGGACGTTGCAGCCGGGTCCGGGAATGCCGCGATTCCCGCTGCATTGACCGGAGCGAAGGTGGTCGCGTCGGACCTCACCCCGGAATTGTTCGCCGACGGTCGCGCCATCGCTGCGGCGCGCGGCGCGGACGTCGAGTGGGTGGAAGCCGATGCCGAGGCACTCCCGTTCCCCGATGGCCAATTCGACGTGGCGCTGTCCTGCGTCGGCGTCATGTTTGCGCCGCACCACCAGGCCGCAGCCGATGAGCTGATCCGGGTATGCCGGCCCGGCGGTCGGATCGGGTTGCTCAGCTGGACCCCAGCGGGGTTCATCGGCCAGATGTTCGCCACCATGAAGCCTTTCGCGCCGCCGCCGCCGCCCGGAGCGCAGCCGCCGCCGCTGTGGGGCAACCCGGACCACGTTCGCGAGCTGCTCGGTGATCGTGTGGTGGACGTGAACGCCCTCAGCAAGACGGTCACCATCGACCTGTTCGCCACCCCCGCCGCCTGGCTCGAGTACTTCAAGGCGAACTACGGACCGACGATCGCGGTGTACCGCAGCCTGGCCGACAACCCCGACCGAGTGGCCGAGTTGGACCGGGAACTGCTCGGCTTCGCCTCCCGGTATGCCGGTAGTGGTGGCTCGATGGAATGGGAGTATCTGCTGTTCACTGCCCGTCGCGCCTGAGGTGCGCTC
>CAXSEW010000290.1:0-5906 GCA_964236185.1 uncultured Nakamurella sp.
TGATCAGCACGGGAAATGCCCTGGGCAACAAGGACGCCTATGACGGCGGCGATGCCGCCGCTGCTGTCCAGGCCTTCGTGGGGGCGATCGTCGAACTGGGCGGGGCAGAGCTGGGCGACAAGACCATGGTCGACGCCCTGCTTCCCTTCGGCGAGACGTTCGCGGCCGACTACCAGCGGGCCGGCGTGGCCCACGCTCTCGCTGCAGCGGCCGCAGCGGCGACCCGCGCGGCCCGGGACACCTCGTCACTGCGCCCCAAGAAGGGCCGCGCCCGGCCGTTGGCCGAGAAGAGCGTCGGGCATCCGGACCCGGGAGCGATCTCGTTCGGGCTGATCGCCGAGGCGGTCGCCGAGCGCCTGGCCGTCGCGGACGATACAGCCGGATAGCCAGATGGCCGGGTGGCTGGGCGTTTAGCGGAGGGCCGCCGAGGAAACAGGGACCGAATGCGCTGACCTGCCCGAAGCAGGCGCGCTGGCTGCATCACGAGGGAGTGAGACGATGACGCGCCAGATCGCCGTAGTCGGGTCCGGGTACATGGGCGGCGGCATCGCGCAGGTGCTGGCTCTGGCCGGAGCCCGGGTCGCGCTGACCGATGTCAGTGCCGAAGTCGCCGACAAGAACTATCACCGGCTGATCGCCGAATCCCGTGATTTCGTCCGTGATGGACTGTTCCCGCAGGGGGCGACCGAAACGCTGGAAGCCAATCTCTGGGCAGCGCAGAGCCTCGAAGAGGCAGTGGCGCAAGCGGAGTTCGTCGAGGAGGCGGTGCCGGAAGTACTGGCGATCAAGCACGACATCCTGGCGCAGATCAGCGCCGCCGCTCCGGCGCAGGCGGTCATCGGCTCCAACACCTCCACCATCTCCATCGGCGACATGGCCAGTGCCGTCTCGCATCCCGAACGTTTCCTGGGTGTCCACTTCAGCAATCCCGCCCCCTTCATCCCAGGCGTGGAGATCATTCCGCATGCCGGCACCGATCCCGCAGTGGTGCAGCGCGCTCGCGACCTGGTGCACGAAACCGGAAAGCTGACGGCGGTCGTCAAGGACGTCACCGGATTCGTGCTCAACCGCCTCCAGTACGCGCTGTTCCACGAGGCGACGCAATTGGTGGAGGCGGGTACGGCGACCGCAGAAGACATCGATACTTTGGTGCGCACCACGTTCGGGTTCCGGCTGCCGTTCTTCGGCCCGTTCGCCATCGCCGACATGGCCGGTCTGGATGTCTACGACTTCTGCTACAAGTCGCTGCAGACCGGATTCCCGGAACGTTTCGCCACACCGAAAATCCTTTCCGACCTGGTGGCCGAAGGAAAATTGGGAACCAAGACCGGCTCGGGTTTCTTGGATGTGCCCGCCGAGCGGATTCCAGAGTTGATCGCCTATCGCAACAAGGCGTACGTGCTCATGCAAAAACTCATCGAGGATCTCGGCCCGGCGCCGCTGAGCTGATCCACGGCCGAGATGTAGAGCCGAGCCTCACCCTTTCCTCTCCGAGCATGGGAGCTTTCTCGTGACGGCATTCCCCACCGACCGCACCGCCATCGTCACCGGAGCGGCCTCCCCGCGCGGCATCGGACGAGCCACCGTCCGTTATCTGGCCGCGCAGGGGTGGAACATCGGGATCATCGATCTGGACGACGCAGCCTGCAAGGCATTGGCTTCCGACCTGACCGCCGAGTTCGGCGTCAAGGCGGCAGGCGTGGGAGCGAACGTCGGAGACGAGGTGTCCGTCCGACATGCCGTGGATCAGCTGGAGGCAGCGCTGCCGCAGATCGTCGGGCTGGCGAACGTGGCGGGGGTGAGCTCGCCGACTCCGTACCTGGAACTGGACAGCGCCGAATGGGATCGGGTGATGAACATCAATCTCAACGGCGTCCACTACGTCACCCGGCGGGTTGCCGAGACGATGGTCGAGCACCGGATCGGCCGCATCGTCAACATCTCGTCCGTATCCGCGCAACGAGGCGGCGGTACCTACAGCAAGACGCCCTACTCGGTGGCCAAGGCCGGCGTCATCGGCCTCACCCGGTCCGTGGCCCGCGAGCTCGGCCCCTACGACATCACCGTCAATGCGATCTCGCCGGGACCCATCGACACCGACATCATGGGTGGCACCCTGACCGAGGAGCGCAAGGCCGACATGGCTGCGGATCTGGTGGTCAACCGGGTGGGCACCCCTCGCGATATCGCCGCTGCCATCGCCTTCTTGCTCAGCGAAGACACCGGTTACATCTCCGGCCAGACGTTGAACGTCGACGGTGGCCTCTACATGCACTAGGAGGTGCGATGAACAGTAAGAAAGTGGAAACCGACAGCGTCGCGGAGCCGGGTCGCCGGTCGCGGTGGACCGGTGACCGGTTGGTGTTCCTCGGCGTCGGCATTCTGTTCTGCATCTATGCGCTTGTCTCGATGTTGATTTCTCGTTGATCTGCCCGTCAGCACCTCCTTCGAAGGGATCTGGATGTCCTCTCCCATAGACGCCCGGGCCAGCACCCGCGACCTCCTGCAGGCGCCCGTCCTCAAGTCGGCCATCTCCAAGTCGGCCCGTCGGCTGATGCCGATGATCGTCACCCTGTACGTGGTGTCGTTCCTGGACCGGACCAACGTGGGGTTCGCCCAGTCGGCACTCGGAGTCAGCCGGGGGGTGTCGAACAGTGCCTATGCCTGGGGCGCCGGCATCTTCTTCATCGGCTACGCCATCTTCGAGATCCCGTCGAACCTGCTGATGCAAAAGGTGGGGGCCAAGATCTGGCTGGCCCGGATCGCCATCACCTGGGGCATCGTCTCGGCCTGCTTCGCCTTCGTCCAGGGCCCGAATTCGTTCGTGGCACTGCGGTTCCTGCTCGGCATCACCGAGGCCGGGTTGTTCCCCGGCATCATCATGTATCTGGCGATCTGGTTCCCGAACAAGGTCCGGGTGAAGATGCTGGCCATCTTCTATCTGGCGCAACCGTTCTCGCAGATGATCGGGTCGCCGTTGTCCGGCTGGCTGATCAGCACCGGCGACAAGATCCCCGGCGTCGAGGGCTGGCAGCTGATGTTCGCCGTCGAGGGCCTGCTCGCGACCGTTGCCGGCATCCTCGCATTCTTCTTCCTGATCAACGGCCCGGACGATGCCAAATTCCTGACGAACGAGGAGAAGTTCGCGCTCAAGGAGGTGATGTCGCACGAGGACTCCGCCAAGGAGGAGACCGGTCCGAAGGGCGTGCTGGCCGCGATGCGACATGGTCGCGTGTGGTATTTCACCATCATCTACTTCTGTCTGCAGGTTGCCGTCTACGGCGTCACGTTCTACCTGCCGACGCAGGTGGCGGAACTGACCGGGACCAAGGTCGGCCTGAAAGTGGGCCTGCTGGTCGCCATTCCGTGGTTCTTCGGCATCTTCGCCTGCTACTTCATCGGTCGCGCGGCCAATTCCGTCCGCCGCCGGCGAATCTTCGGTGTGGTGCTGTTCGTGACCACCGGTCTCGGAATCTTCGGTTCGGCTTGGGCCGGGGCGAACCACCGCCCGGTGATCGGCCTGATCTTCATCACGGTGGCCGTCTGCAGTTTCCTCGGTGTCGGACCGGTGACCTGGGCGTACCCGACGGCCTTCCTGACCGGTGCTGCCGCCGCAGCCGGCATCGGGCTGATCAATTCACTGGGCAATCTCGGCGGCTTCGTCGCCCCGATCCTGCGGACGAAGGTCAACGACATCGCGGATTCGGCCTCGGGCTCAGCAGGCGTCTATGCCCTGGGTGTGCTGCCCTTCGTGGCTGCCGTCATGATGTGGTTCACCTACCGGATGCGGAACAAGGCCGACGAGCTGTTGGACTGACGCCCTCCCCTGCCAATGATCGGAAAGATGTGACTGGTTCCGACATCAGGATCCCCAAGGCCGCCGACGTGGTGTCAGCTGCTCCGCCGTTGCGAGTGGAAACCGGCGCGCGTCAACAGATCCGGGCTGCCAACGTCGCTTCCGGCCTGCGCATCGCGGTGCTCGACGACGATCCCACGGGCTCGCAGGCGGTGCACGGCGTCGGCATCGTTACTGCTTTCGAAGCGGACGAGTACGCAGCGGCCCTCGCCGACCCGGGATCGACGTGTTTCATCCTGACCAACACCCGGAGCCTGCTCGAGTCCGATGCCACCCGGCTCAGCGCTGCGGTGGCGGTCAGCCTGTTCGAGCTTGGCAACCAGTGGGGCGCACCCGTGGCTGTGGTGAGCCGCAGCGATTCCACCCTGCGTGGGCATGTGGTGGCCGAGGTACGGGCCATCGACGACGCGCGGCGTCAGGTGCTCGGCGCGGGCTACGACGGTGTACTGCTGGTTCCCGCCTACTTCGAGGCGGGACGGTTCACGGCCGGCAACATCCACTGGGCGACGGTCGGCGACGACGTCGTTCCGGTCGGTGAAAGCGAGTTCGCGCGGGACGCGACGTTCGGGTACACCTCGTCGGACCTCCGCAAGTTCGTCGCCGAGAAGAGCGGAGGGTCGATCGGCGCCGATGAGGTGCACGCCATCACCCTTGACGACATCCGCACGGGCGGACCCGATCAAGTGGCGAAGATCTTGATGGAGGTGTCCGGCGGCGCGTTCGTGGTGGTCAACGCCACTGACTATGCCGACCTGGAGATCGTCGTGCTCGGCCTGCACCAGGCGCAGGCCGCCGGCGGCACCTTCGTCTACCGCACCGGACCGTCGTTCGTCCGGGCCCTCGCCGGCCTGGAACCGCAGCCGCCGCTCACCGCCGAGCTCATCTGGCCGCAGGGCAATCCCGGTGGGCACGGGTTGGTCGTCGTCGGGTCGCACGTCGGCCTGACCAGCCGGCAGGTGGCGGCCGCCCAGCAACGCGGCGGGATGCGCGACGTGGAGCTGCAGGTGCCGTTGCTGATCGATCCGGCGCAGCGGGACGCGCATGTGTCCGACGCCGCCCGGATCGTTGCCGAAGGGCTCGCCAGTACCGACGTGCTGCTGTACACCAGCCGACACCTGGTGCGCAGCAACGATCCTCAGGAGAGCCTGGCGATCTCGCGGACCGTCTCCACCGCCCTCATCGAGGTGGTGCGATCGGCGCTGGCAGCCCGGCCGTCGTGGGTGATCGCCAAGGGCGGCATCACTTCTCACGATGTGGCCGTGCGTGGACTGGGTATCCGGCGGGCCGAGGTGCTGGGCCAACTGCTGCCGGGCATGGTATCCGTGCTGCGGCCGATCGAGGCCGCCCCGGAAGCGGTCGGCATGCCGTACGTCGTCTTCGCCGGCAATGTCGGTAACGAGGGCACACTCGCGCACGTGATCGGTGTCTTCGACGGGCGCGGCGACGAGGCACAACCGAAGGGGAGTCTCGCGTGACCACTGTGGGCTGGATCGGGCTCGGCGCCATGGGCGCTCCCATGGTGTCCTGCATCGCCGGCGCCGGTATCTCCGTCAAGGCCTACGACCAGCAGGCGGGGAAGGCAGCAGCGCTGGAATCCGACGGCGTGCAGACGGCCGATTCCATCGCCGCAGCGGCCGACGGCGTCGAGGTGCTGGCGCTGATGGTGGCCACTGCCGCCCAGGCGGACACCGTGCTGTTCGGTACGGACGGCGCTGCAGCGGCGCTGGCACCGGGCACGGTGGTGCTGCTGATGGCGACGGTGGGACCGGCCGCTGTGCAGGCGATCGCCGAACGACTGTCCGCACGGGGCGTGCGGGTGGTCGACGCTCCCGTCTCGGGCGGCGCGGCGCGGGCCGGAACGGGCGATCTGCTGATGATGGTCAGCGGACACCCGGAAGCAGTCGAGGTGGTCCGGCCCCTGTTGGACGCGATGGCCAGCAACGCCGCCGTCGTCGGCGACGAGCCGGGTCAGGGACAGAAGGTGAAGCTGGTCAACCAGCTGCTCTGCGGGGTCCACATCGCTGTTGCCGCCGAGGCTCTGGCGTTCGCC
>CAXSEW010000291.1:0-5216 GCA_964236185.1 uncultured Nakamurella sp.
CCGGCAGGCCCGTGCGCCCGCAGAATTCGTCGAGGAGCTGCGACGGCAGGGTCAGCATCTCGGCGCCGCCGCGCGGGTCGAACCAGGCGATGATCGGGTACAGCGCCACGCCCTGCTCGTCGAGCAGAGCGCCTGCCTCTGCCATACCGGTGACGGCAATTGCGCTGACGCTGACCGGCCCGACCCGCTGCTGCGCCAGCTCCACCGCACGCTCGAGCAGAGCGAACAGTCCGGCGATCAACACATCAGGGTCGGTGTCGGTATAGGTGCCGCCGTGGTTGCGCCAGAGGGTCGGCGCGGAGACCGAGCAGATCTCGGTGCCGGTGGGGGTGGTTGCCAGGACCTTCGAATCCGATGTCCCGACGTCGATGCCCAGCACGATGGGCGTTGCTCCGCCCGCGGTCACGAAGGTCCCGATGCGCCGTCGGCGGGATCCGCGGCCCCGACGGTGTTCGCGGCTGGAACGGGAACCAGATTCTGCGGCCAGCCGACGCCCGGGCGGCAGGCGAGTACCCGGACGTCGCCGCTGGCAGCCCACGGGCCGAAGCTGCTCGGAACGGCGAGCACCTGTCCGCGGGTGATGTCGACGCTGCCGGCGGGGGACTGCAGCTTGCCGTTCCCCTCGAGCACCACCACGACCGCGAAGCCGGCCGCTACCGCCGGCGCGCGCCCCGGTGCCGGAGCGAGCAGGTCGAGGCGGAAGAACGGGTCGGCGGCGTCGTCGAGCAGGTGCAGCGGCGCCGCCCCTGTGCTGTCCGGATTGGTGTGCACCACCAGCGCAGTGAGTTCGGCGGCCGGGATCGCCCGGTGATTGGTCGCGCTCAACGCGAGCGGCATGCCCAGGTCGAGGTGCGACTCGTCGCGGGTCGCGGTGGTCACCGACCATTCCAGCAGGATCGAGAAGTCCGACGGCTCCTGTACTTCGGTGACGAACACTCCTTCACCGATGGCGTGCGCCGTGCCGGCCGGTACCAGGATGCCGTCACCGGGCCGGACGTCGATCCGGTTCATCCGGGACAGCATCCACTCGGAGTCCTGGGCCTCGACCCGTCGGCTGAGCTCGTCCGGGTCGACGTCCTGGGCGAAACCCAGCCACACCGACGGCTGGTCGCCCGAGGTCGCCAGTACGAACCACGCCTCGGTCTTGCCGTAGGGGCAGCCCAGGTGCGAGCGCGCGAACGCGCGGTCCGGGTGGACGTGCACCGGCAGGCGTTGCGCCGGGTCCAGCAGCTTGACCAGGATGCCGTTGTCGCCCACCGGGCCGTCGGCGGTGCCCACCCAGCCGATCGGGTCGGCCGCGATCAGATCTTTCAGCAACTGCCCGTCGGCCGTCCGGCTCGGTCCGACGCCGGGCTCTCCGGCTCGGAAAGTGGTGGCGGCCAACCACTCTTCGGGTCGACGGGGCGATGGCATGTCGACCCCGCGGAGCTCGGCGATGCGCTCGCCGCCGCGGTAGAAGTGGTCGATGATGTTGGGCGGCATCACTATCGGTTGCATGGCATCAGCTCTCCTGATCCTCGCGGCACCACGCTGACGGGTAGCACGATGTTGGTGGGTTGCGGTTGCTCGCCGCGCATCCGCGCGAGCAGCAGGTCGACGGCGGCTTCGGCGATCGGCGTCGGATCCTGGTCGACGATGGTCACTGCGGGCTCCAAGGAGTCGGCCAGCGCGAAGTCACCGAAGCTGATCAGGGCGATATCGGTCCGCAGGCCCTGGTGCAGGGCCCGCACCACGCCGAGGCTGGCGCGCGGATTGGACGAGAAGACCGCGGTCGGCGGGTTGGGCAGGGCGAGCAGCTCGGCGGTTGCGGCGGCGGCGGGCTCCGGCTCGCCGCAGCCGCTGCGCAGCAGTGCGGCGTCCTCCGGGATACCGGCCGCAGCGAGCCCGTCCAGGTATCCCAGTTGCCGTTGGACGATCGTCGGCAGGTCGTCGTTGTCGCCGATGAAGGCGATGCGGCAGTGCCCGGCTGCGACCAGGTGGTCGACGGCCGCCTTGGCACCGGCCCGGTCCTGGACGAGAACCGTGTCGTAGCCAGGGATTTCCCAGCCGCGATCGAGGAGTACGACGGGCATGCCCAGGGTCGAGTCGGGAATGTAGGAGTGATCGTCGCCGATCGGCGCGATGAGCAGGGCCCGGACGTTCTGCCCGACCAGTCGGGCGACCTGGCCCCGTTCCCGGCTGGGCGACCGGCCGGTCGAGGCGATCAGCACGCTGATGCCCTCGGCGAGCATGCGTTCCTCGATCACCGAGACCAACTTGGCGAAGAAGGAGTCGGCGATGGAATCGATGACCACGCCAATGGCGTCACCGCTACCGGTGCGCAGGGAATGAGCGACCGAGTTGCGCACGTAGGCGAGTTCGTCGACGGCCGTCAGCACCCTGGCTCTGGTCGCGTCCGATACCTGTTCGGACCCGTTCACCACCCGGGATACGGTCTTGATGGAGACGCCGGCCACCCGGGCGACGTCGTACACGGTGGCGCGGCCGGTCATCTGGTGGCCACCCCGGCGGCCGCGCCGGCGGCGGTACCGGCATCGACGGCGACGCCGACGAATTCCGGACGGATGCGCTCGAACAGCACGGCGGCGCGGGCGGGGTCGAGTCGGCCCGCGGTGGCCGTCTCGCAGGATGCGGAGGCGGCGGCCATGCCGCGCCTGACGATGTCCAGATCGGTGTCCCCGGCGAGCAGCGCCACCGCGGCCCCTCCGGCGAAGCAATCGCCGGCACCGATCGGATTGACCACGTTCACCCTCGGGGCCGGCAGCCACCACGAGCCGGCCGCGGTGGCCAGCGCGGCGCCGGCGGCACCGGCGGTCACCACGGCGCGATGTGCTCCGGCCCGCCGCAGCTGTTGCGACGCCCGGACGGCGCGGGCCGGAACGTCGGCGCCCTGTTCGTGGACCCGCTCCTCCGATCGGCCGAACAGCAGGCCTTCGGCTTCGGACAGGTTGGGAGACACCAGATCCGGCTGAGCAGCGAGTGTGTGTTGCAGCACCTGCGGCGCGGCGTCGACGATGACCGGGACGCCGGCCCGGTATCCGATCTCGGCAAGTTGCCGGTAGCCGTCGAGCGGGACTCCGGGCGGCAGCGAGCCGGCGCAGACCAGCACCCCGCTCGCCGGAACGAGTGCGGTGAGCTGCGCCAGAAAAGCGTGCCAATGCGTTGCGTCGATCTCCGGGCCACGGCCGTTGACGACCGTCACCCGTCCGTCGTCCTCGAGCAGGATGGTCGCGACGCGAAGCACGCCGTCCACCGCCGACGGCCGGAAGGATGTGCCCTCAGCAGCCAGCAGCTGCTCGAAGCGGCTCCCGTCAGCGGTGGGCAGGAAGCCGGTCAGCATCGGTGCTGCGCCGAGCGCTGTGGCAGCCCTGGCAGCGTTGACCCCTTTGCCGCCGGCGGAGGTATCGGTGAAGGTGGCGCGTGCGACGGTCCCGGGCTCGAGACGAGCCAGCCGGACCGTGATGTCAAGGCACAGGTTGGGCGTTGCGATCAGCATCAGCGCCTCCTCATCTCGACTTCGCGACGGCATCGGTGCCGTCTGCGGGTGGTGCCGTGGTGCAGGTCGTGCAGAATCCAGAGGCCGCTCGAGCAGGATGTGGCGGCCGACACTGCAGCCCTGACAGCGTTGTCATTTAGCCTGAGAGAAGTACCGGCATGACTTCCGTCACGGTGCTGTGGGGGTTGGTGCCCACCCTGCTACGTCAGTGACAGCGTTGTCAACAACCGGTGAAGGATGCGGAGGTTACGGTTCAATAACCATGACGTGTCCGACAGCCTCTCGGCGCCGCAGCGCACGCGGCACCCCCGTCCGACGGACTCACGACGCCGTGGCAGCCGCGGCATCCTCGCGTCCGAGTACCCCGCGGACGTCCGACGACTGGTGGCGCCGGCGGGAGGCGACGACGTCGACGGACGACCGGGTGGCGCTCGAGCGCAGTGCCGCGTCGAACAGCTCATGGGTAGCCAGCGCCTCGGCCGGGGTCGCACAGCCGAACGCGTCGCCCGGTTCCCCGGAGCGCTCGGCGAAGTAGGCGGCCCACATCTGCAACAGCGCGTCGGGGAAACCGAACTCGAAGATCGGCCCGGTGATGGTCGGCTGGGCCGACTGGCTGCCGGTCATCCGTTCCTCCCACACCTGCTGTCCGTCCCGCACGGTCATCACCCGGAGGGACTGCGGATAACGAGTGCTGAATTCGACTCCGCCATCCATGCCGACCACCCGCATCTTCCAGGTGTTCATCTCACCCGGGGCGACCCGCTTGGTCTCGAAGGTCAGCGGAAAATCGCTGCCGTCCGCGGTCACCCGGGTGAACAGGCCGGCGTTCTCGATGGTGTCGCACAGAGCTCGGCCACCCCTGCCGTCCGGCCTGGTGGCGACCAGTTCCTGCAGCTGGGCGAACACCGTGCTCGGCTGCCAGCCCAGCCGCAGCGGTACGTGGGTGACGTGCATACCCAGGTCGCCCATCACACCGATCTGGCCGCAGAACTGAGTCTGCCGTTTCCAGTTGATCGGTTTGTCGACATTGAGGTCCGACGAATGCAAAAAGGAGAACGCAGCTTCGATGATGCGACCGGCCCGGCCCTGCCCCACAAAGGCGATCGCCTGCTGAACGCCGGGATAGAAGGGCATCTCGCTCGAACAGCGGACAAAGGCATTGGAGGCGGCCAGCCCGTCGGAAATGGCCGCGGACGCAGCAGGATCTATCCCGAACGGCTTCTCGCCGAGAAAATCCACGCCCGCCGCGGCGATGTCCAGATAGACCTCCTCGTGCAGGTGGTGCGGAATGGCCACGTAGAGAACATCGACACTGCCGTCGAGTAGTTCCCGGTAGTCCCCGGTCAGCGTCTCCACCGACCTGACCCGACGGAACCAGTCCAGCGCAGCAGGATTGACGTCGCAGACCGCGGTGAGCGTCGGTTCGACCCAGGAGCGCTGCAGGGCCGGCCAGCGACCCAGCGCGCCGGCCAATTCCTTGCCCATCAGGCCGGCGCCGATCACCCCGACCTTCACCTGCTGCCGGGCGGCCGTCATGATGCGCCGTCCATTTGAAAAGCGCTCATCGCTGTTCGTTCCGCTCCTGGTTCGTGCCTCGCTCGATGCTCACTCAGTGTTTGATGGCTCTTCGCGTAGACGCTCATCGCTGTTCGTTCCGCTCCTCGCTCGTGCCTCGCTCGATGCTCACTCAGTGTTTGATGGCTCTTCGCGTAGACGCTCA
>CAXSEW010000291.1:5316-5900 GCA_964236185.1 uncultured Nakamurella sp.
TCGCTGTTCGTTCCGCTCCTCGCTCGTGCCTCGCTCGATGCTCACTCACGCCGCGCTTCCGGCGAGAGCCAGGGCCTGCTCCACCGACGCGCCGTCGTGCAGCACCGCCATCAGCGCGCCGGTGATGCCGGCCGGATTCTCGTGCTGGATGATGTTGCGTCCGTAGACGATTCCGCTGGCACCCTCGGCGAGTACGTCGATGGTCCGCTGCAGCAGTACCTCGTCGGCCACCCGGCCTCCGCCGCGGACCAGTACCGGTATGCCGGAGGCCACCTCGACCACCCGGTGGTAGTCGCCGATCTCGTCCGTCGGGTCCGCCTTGATCAGATCGGCGCCCAGTTCGACGGCCTGCCGGACCAGGGCGGTGATCCGGTCGACGTCGCCGTCGACCTGGTACGCGCCGCCGGTGTTGCCGGCCCGCATGACGAGCGGTTCCACCATCAGTGGAACAGCCAGCGCGGTGCACTCCGCCCGTAGCCGCAGGACGTTGCGAATGCACTGCTCCTTGAGCTCGGGCTGGCCGGGCATGTCGAAGATGTTGACCACCAAACAGGTCGCGTCCAGTTGCGCCGCGGTGAGTGCGG
>CAXSEW010000292.1:0-5883 GCA_964236185.1 uncultured Nakamurella sp.
CTGGTGTTGCCGCCCGGTAGTCCGGCTGCCGAGATCTTGACGGTGTCGTAGGCGACCCGGACGGTGAAGTGCTGCTGGATCTCCAGGCCGGTGGCCGGGTTGAGTGGAACGACCGTCAGGACCCAGCGACCGGCCTGCGGATTCCGGCGGTAGATCTGGAAGCCGGCATTGTTGGCCGCTTCGGTCTGGTTGGTGATGTAGGAGTACACCTGACCGTCCGGCGCCGTCAGCAGCCCCTGCACGGCGACGTTCGGGTCGGTGTCGAGGGTGACGCCGATGCCCAGGTCCTGCTTGCCGGCCGGCACATCGAGGTAGTAATTGTTGGCGCTGGCGCTCAGGCCGGCACCGCCTCGGCCGTTGCCACCGGTGATCACTCCCTTGAAGGTGGTCGATACGGGCGGGACCACCGCGCGAGCGGCCACCGGTACCGACGTGGTCACCCCGAGCGGCGTGGTCAGCTGCACCGAGCTGCTGGCGTCGCCTGGCTGGGCGGGCAGCGGGACGGTGACCGTGACGGTACGGCTGGCACCCGGTGCGAGCGATACCCGTGCCGGGCTGACGGTCCCGTCCGTGGCGAACGCGGATGTGGTGATGGCGTAGGTGATGGGCGCGTCCAGCCCGGACGCCTGACCGACCGCGAAGTACGCCGTCCAGGTGCCGAAAGCCGGGTAGTGGACGTCGATGTGACTGTAGTTGCCGGAGCCCTGGGGGATCGAGTAGGCGGTGAAGGTGCCGTGCGGGTCGATCAGGATGATCCGTGGTGCGCCCTTGGGGGAGGTCACCGCGATCGACGCGTCCAAGCGCTTGGCCCCGATCGGAACCGTGAAGGTCTTCTTGACGTAACTCCGCGGGATTCCGTAGGCGTCCAGATAGAACGGCGCCGTTGCCGTGGTCAAGCGGATCGATCCGGTGGTGCTGCTCAGCGTCCGCCCGATGGTCCGTGTGGTCAGGGTGACCATCTGGCTGTTGCGGCTGACGTTGCGCACCGTCAAGGACCGGGTCGACGAGCCGCCCGGCTTGCCGGTGACCGACAGCTGTGTCTTGTCGACGACCAGCGCGGTGCCCTGCGGGGTCGGCGAGCCGTTCGTGTCCTTCCAGCTCATCGCCGCCTTGACCGCCGCCAGCGAGTTGAGCAGACCGGCGCCCTGCTCGTAGGCGGGGTGGCCCAGATCGGTAGCGGTGCTGGTCAGGAACCTCTTGACCAGCGCCGGCGCTGGGCGGGCGCCGTGGTGGGTGTGCTCGTAGGCCTCGATGACCAGGGCTGCCGCCCCGGCGGTGAGCGGCGAGGACTGGCTGGTGCCGCCGAAGTTCTGGATGGGCGACGGATTGCCGTTGTCGTCGGCGCAGTCCAGGTAGACGTCGGTGTTGGTGGAGCACAACGCCCAGCCCAGGTCGCCGGGAGCGGCCAGGTCGGGCTGCTTGTTGCCCTGGGTGATGCCGCCCGAGCTCAGCCCGGAGATGTTGTTGCTGGCCCAGGTGCCGCCCGAGAACTGCGCCCCGCCGCCGGTCTCCTGGAGATACGACTGGAAGCTGGTGGTGGCGGCCACGCCGATGATCTTGGAGCTGCTGGCGGGGGAGCCGATGGTGCCGGAAGTACCGGAATCACCGGTGGAGGCGACCACGGTGATACCAGCGTCCACGGCGGCGTTGTCGGCCAGGGTGATCGGGTCGTTGCCGTTGTCCGGAAAGGGGTTCCCGCCGAACGACTCGTTGATGACGTCCACGCCGGCAACGTTGACCGCGTAGTCGATCGCCTCGATGAACCGTGATGTCGGCGCGCTGGGCGCGTTGCCGAAGACCTTCAGCCCGACCAGGCTGGCACCGGGAGCGACGCCGCGGATAGTGATGTTGCACCCGGCCGGCAGTGGATGTGCCGCATTGACGTAGCTGGACAGGTCGTAGACCTGGCGACCCTGCGCGCCGATGCTGCTGGCGTCGCCGAAGGCCTCGGCGCCGGAGCTCGGCGCGTCCGGGCCCTCGCCCGAGAAGTCCTGGTAGTCGGTGAAGACGTGCGTGCCGTCGGCCCGGATGAAGTCCGGATTGTTGATGTCCACGCCGTCGGCCAGGAAGGCGACCTTGGTGCCGCGTCCGGTCACCAGGCTCTGCGCCTGCGGGGTGGTCTTGGTCGAGAACGCGGTGTTGGTCAGCTGCAGCGCTTCCGGCTCGAGCAGCGGATGCGTGGGATCGGTCGGGCAGACGGACGCGGACGGAGCACCGGTCGCGGCGGCCGACGCGCCGGAGGCGGCAGTGCCGACCGGCTTGGCGATCTGCAGATCCGGGTAGACCGCGGCGACCGTCGGGTCTGCGGCGATCTCGGCCAGCTGGGTGCTGTTCACCACCGCTGCGAATCCGTTCAGCGCCTTGAATCCGTGCACCTTCCGCACGCCGACGCGCTGGGCCAAAGCGATCACCGGTGCCTGGTCGCGCTGGGCCTGTTCCGTTCTGGGCGACGCCTTGCCCTTGGCGATGGGCAGGTCCGCGTGCTGATTCTTCAGCACGACGATGACGGCCTGATTGGCGCCGACCGCCGCCGGCACGGGCGCGGCTGTGCGGGACGGTGGCGCAGCCGAGGCCGAACCGGTGGTCACCGAGAGCAGCAGGAGGGCCGACGTGGCAGTCGCACCGAGAAGTTTGCGACGGTAAGTGCTGTGTTGCATACAGCTACCTTTCCTTGGGAGCGGTGCCGGGCGTGCATATCAACGACACGCGGATCGCGCCCCGACCGCCGGAGCCTAGGGGACCAGCTAATCCCACGCCACCCCCCGATGGCTGCCGAAGTTATGCAGACGAGCGGCTACCGCCGACCTGTTGCCGAGCGGGTGAGCGATGTCAGATCCAGGGTGTCACTGGGTTTTACGTGCCCATTACCGAAGCGGAGATGACGGACTTCGCGACAACAATCGTAGCGGTCAATGGATTCGTGATGAATGCCGAGGTCAACCTGGGCGGGATCAGTAAGGAGGAAATACATTCGATTCCCAGTGATTTCCGGACTTCGCGGCGTCGATTGGTTGCCCACGAAACTGCCTCGACCGGACGGGACCGGCTCCGAGGGGTGCGCGCACCAGCACTAGTGTCTACGGGCATGACCCAACCGGAGACACTTCACGTCACCGTCCGCGGCGGCGACCACGACGGTGAGACGTTCGAACTGCCGTCCGAAGGCGCCGGCGCCGGCGACACCATCACCTATCTCGACGCCCACTACCGGCTGATCCAGGTCAAGGACCAGGATTGGATCGCCCGTCTGGTGCGGGGTGACGTCGACGGCTGACGGGTGCTGGTGGCCGGCCCGACCATGATTGGCCGTCCGATACCGGTTGAGAGGATCCGGGCATGCAGACCTTTCTTCCTTACGACGATTTCCAGCGGTCGGCAGAGTCGCTGGACAGTCCGCGCCTGGGCAAGCAGCGGGTCGAGACCCTGCAGATCCTGCGAGCCCTGGAACTGCCCGAGTACGGCTGGAGCAATCATCCGGCGGTCCGGATGTGGCGGGGCTTCACTCCGGCCCTCGTGCTGTACGGCCTGGTCTGCGCGCGGGTGTGGACCCAGCGCGGGCACGCCGACACCACCGAGTCGCAGATCGCCGAGTTCGCTCCCGAGATGATCCGGGCGCACCAGGACGATCTCCGTGCGCAGGGGATGCTCCCGCCCTGGCTGGGCGCACCGGCGTTGCACGAGTCCCACCGCAGCAAGCTGCTGACCAAGGAGCCGGGTCACTACCGTGCGCAGTTCTCCGACACGACCCCGGGTCTGGACTACTTCTGGCCGCCGCCGGCCGTGGATCCACCGCCGCTCACCGTCGCCGCGGGCCCGCCGCTGTGGGTGGTGCGGACTGAGTCTGCTCAGATCTCCGGCGCTTTCGTCGGCGCGGGCATGGTGGCTATGGGGACGGACTCGGGGATCGACGTCGACGTCACCGGACGCGAATTACCCGATCTGCAGGCACTGGTCGACGGGCGGCGAAGATCCAGCAAACCGCTGCTGGCGCTGGCCAGGTTCGTCGCTGACATGCACACCGGTGACGAAGTCGGCATCTTCATCGCGCGCGACCAGGCGTTGCTGACCGGACGGATCACCGGGCAGTATTTCTTCGACGCGAGAGCGGCGCACGGTCTGGTCCATCAACGACCGGTCAGCTGGCAGGTGGTGATCGGTCGCTCGACGGCGCAGCCGCCGGCATCTCTGCAGGACGTACGCCCGGTGTTCCGGGTCCGCGGGGTGTCCCGGTGAGCGAGCGGCGCGGCACACCTCCAGCACCGGTGCGCATCGCCGTGGCACAACCCGCCATCGCGCCCTATGACGTGACGGCCAACGTCACCGCTCACGTGGCCGTCGTGCTCGCGAACCGGGCGGACGTCGTGGTGTTTCCCGAGATGTCGCTGACCGGCTATCACTTGGACGCCGCCCCGGTGTCGGTGGACGATCCCGCGTTGGCCCCACTGGTCAGCGCCTGTCGGCGGACGGGGACGACGGCCCTGGTCGGAGCCCCGGTGCGGGACGGCGCGGAATTCATCGCAGTGCTCGCGGTGGACGGTGACGGCGTCACCGTTGCCTACCGCAAGATGTGGCTGGGCGACGAGGAAGCGGGCCGGTTCACCGCCGGTGCCGTTCCGGCGGTGGTGCAGGTCGCGGATGGCGCCTCGGCATTCCGGGTGCGGGTGTTCCGGCCATGTAAGAGTCAGCCCGGTCCCGACGATGCCGACTGCGTGCCGGGTAGTCCAGCGGCCACCGTCCGCCCGAGACACTCCAGCAGCGGCCCGGCCTGCGCCATGCAGACGGCCGGATCCGGCTCGAGGTCCAGCAGTGCGTAGGCCGCGGCGAACCCGGCGGAGCGCAGCTGCGACCGGTCCAACAGCACCCGACCGGCCACCGCAATCACCGGCAGACCCACTGCGGTTGCGGCTGCTGCCACCCCGGCTGGTCCCTTGCCATGCAGTGTCTGGGCGTCCACCGAGCCCTCGCCGGTGATCACCACATCGGCCCGGCGGAGCCGGCCGGCGAAGTCGGCGAGCTGCAGCACCAACTCGATGCCCGGGTGCGGCTGTGCACCCAGCACCGCCAGGGCGGCGAAGCCGACGCCACCGGCCGCCCCTGCGCCGCTGCTCTGCGTGAACCGCCCGGAAACCTGCTGCTGCACCACGTCCGCCCACCGAGTCAGAGCGGCGTCCAGCGCTACCACCTGCGCTGCCGAAGCGCCCTTCTGCGGCCCGTACACGGCGGCTGCACCGGACGGCCCGAGCAGCGGATTGTTCACATCGGTGGCGAGCAGGATCGCCGCGGAGCGTACGGCCGAGTCGAGCGTCGACAGGTCTACGTGGTGCACTCCTCCCAGCGGGCCCCCACCGGGCCCGATCGGTCGGCCCGAAGCATCGAAGATGCCGGCACCCAGGGCCGACAGCATGCCGGCGCCGCCATCGGTACTTGCGCTGCCGCCGATCCCCAGTACCACCGTCGTCGCCCCGGCGCGGACGGCCGCCGACAGCGCCTGCCCGAGCCCGGCGCTGCTGGCCGTCATCGGTGCCAGCAACCCCCCGGGCAGTCGCTCCAGCCCGCACGCGTCGGCCAACTCCACCACGGCCCGGGTGCCGAGCAGGGCGAACGCGCTGCTGACCGGCTCGCCGGTCGGCCCGGACACGACCACCGGGCAACGCCGATAACCCGCGGCGACGGCAGCGTCCACCGTACCGTCGCCGCCGTCGGCGATCGGTACGGTCGTCAGCTCGAGATCAGGACGAACCGCCAACAGTCCGACGCCGAGGTGGTAGGCCACCTCGGCCGACGTGAGGCTGCCCTTGAACTTGTCCGGGGCGAGCAGTACCCGCATCAGGATTCGGTGGCGGTGACCTTCGACTCGGACAGAGCGGCGTCGACGACGAGTCC
>CAXSEW010000293.1:0-5861 GCA_964236185.1 uncultured Nakamurella sp.
TTTTGGCTGTGATGAGTCTGCACGTGTTGAACGCGGGCAGCGGATACACGTACCTGACGCGACAGGTCGCCACCGCCGACTCCACCGAGCGGGGTTATTCCTCGTTGGGCGACTACTACTCCGCCAAGGGTGAAGCGCCGGGGGTGTGGGCCGGCAGGGGCACCGAGTCGTTGGAGATTTCGGGGCGGGTCACCGAGCAGCAGATGCTGAACCTGTTCGGGGAGGGGATCCATCCCAACGCGGATCTGATCACCGCGGAGCTGTTGGCGGTGCAGCCGCAGCCGGGTGACCGGGCGAAGGTCAGCGTTCGAGAGGTGATGCGCCGGACCGCGCTGGGATCCAAGTTCCGGGCCTCCGAGGGCGGCGAGACGTGGCGGGACAACCTGGCCGCCGCCTACGTGCACTTCAACGTGGCCAACGGATTCGCCGAGAACAAGGCGATTCCGGAGCCGGACAAGCAGCAGATCCGCACCGAGCTGACCAACAAGATGTTCGCCGAAAAGTACGGACGGACACCCGCTTCGGATCAGGAACGGTCCGGGTTCCTGGCGCAGGTGTCCCGCCCCCAATCCACCGCCGTCGCCGGGTTCGACCTGACCTTCTCGCCGGTGAAAAGTGTTTCCACGATGTGGGCAGTCGCCCCGAAGGAAGTTTCGGAGAAGATCGAGGCAGCTCATCAAGCGGCCGTCACCTCGACGATGCAGTGGATCGAAGCCGAAGCTGCCTACACCCGCACCGGTAACGGCGGAGTCGCCCTGGTGGACATCCGCGGGTTGACGATGGCGATGTTCACCCACCGGGACTCCCGCGCCGGCGACCCCGATCTGCACACCCACGTCGCGGTGTCCAACAAGGTGCAGACGCTGGACGGCCGGTGGTTGGCGTTAGACTCCCGGCTGATCCACCGGATGGCGGTGGCCGCATCGGAGCACTACAACACCGTTTTGGAGGCGGAGTTCACCGCCCGGGTGGGCGGTCGGTTCGAGGAACGGGAAGTCACGGCGGGGCGGCGGCCGGTCCGCGAAGTGGTCGGCGTTGCTACCGATCTGAACCAGCTGTGGTCCAGCCGCAAACAGGCCATCGATGTGCACCGCGCCGAGTTGACGAGCACCTTCCAGGCCGAGCACGGCCGGTTGCCCACCACCGTGGAAATGATTTCTTTGGCGCAGCGGGCGAACCTGGCCACCCGGCAGGCCAAACATGAACCTTGGTCACTGGCCGAACAACGGCAGGTGTGGCGCGAACAGGCACTGGAGCTGCTCGGCGGGCAGCAGGCGCTGACCGACATGATCACCGCCGTCCTGGACCGCGACGTCGAGGCGGTTCCGGTCACCCCGCAGCTGATCGCGGAGCTGACCAGGTTCACCGTCGACGCGGTGATGGCCAGCCGCGCCCAATGGCGGGAGTCGAACCTGTTCGCCGAAGCGTTCCGTCAGGTCCGCGGATCCGGCATCGACCCGGCAGAAATGATCGACGCGGCGATGAGGGTCACCGAACAAGCCGCCGGCCCGGAACACTCCGTGCCGATCGGCATGGACACCGAAATAGCGGCCGCGACACCGCAAGGTTTGCGCCGGTTGGACGGCACGTCGCAGTTCCGGGTCGCCGGGGCGCAGCTGTACACCTCCCCGCAGATCCTGGACGCGGAGACCCGCATCGCCGCCGCCGCCGGCCGCGCAGGTGCCCGCGCACTCACCGCGACGGAGGTGCAGATCGGGTTGTTGGAGTGGTCGGCGAACAACGCGGGCCGCGCCCTGAACGCCGGGCAGGCCGCGATGGTCACCGCGGTGGCCACCTCCGACAAGTATGTGCAGCTGTGCCTGGCCCCCGCCGGATCGGGGAAGACCACCGCGATGGGCGCGTTGGTGCAGGCGCACATGAGCTTCGGCGGCACCGTCCTCGGTTTGGCTCCGCAGGCCTCCGCCGCGCAGGAACTGGCCGCCGCGATCCCCGGTGTGCGGGCCGACACCCTGGACAAACTGGTCTGGGAAATCACCCACGAACACCGCGATCATTGGCCGGACTGGATGTCCGGCATCGGCCCGGACACGTTGGTGATCGTCGACGAAGCGGGCCTGGCCGGCACCAGGAACCTGGACGCGGCGGTCGGGTTCATCAACAACCAGGGCGGCAAGGTGCTGCTCGTCGGCGACGATCAGCAACGCGCCGCCAACGGCGCCGGCGGAGTATTACGGGATATCGAAGCCGCCCACGGAGCACTCACCCTGAGCGAGGTGATGCGGTTCCAAGACCGCGGCGTTCCCGGCGAAGGGGTGTTGCAGGGGCAGGCGTCCCTGGCGATGCGGGCCGGGAACCCCGGATGCGTCGGCTTCTACGTCGACCGGGACCGGATCAAAGCGGTCACCGCGGACACCGCCGTCGACCGGGTCTACACCGCCTGGAAATCCGATCTCGCCGCCGGCGCCGACTCCATCATGATCGCCCCCGACCTGGACACCGTCGCCGCGCTGAACGCCCGGGCCCGGGCCGATCGGCTCACCGCCGCCGGCGGCGAGACCGGGCCGGAGATCGCCCTGCCCAACGGGGAGACGATGTCCGAAGGGGACATCATCCTGACGAAGAAGAACCAACGCACCCTGTCGCTGGGCGGCACCGACTTCGTGAAGAACAACCAGCGGTGGCTGGTGAACCGGGTCCTGGAGGACGGGTCGGTGCTGGCCACCGAACTGTCCCGCGACATCTGCCGGGTGCTGCCCGGCTGGTATTTGACCGCCGGCGATGTTCGCCTGGGCTACGCGCACACCACCGCCTCCGTGCAGGGATTGACCGTCGGATCCGCGACTGTCCCTGGTATGGCCCATTCGATTCTGACCACCTCGATGAGCCGCAACGACGCCTACCCGGCGATGACCCGCGGCACCGACGCCAACACCGGCTGGATGCTGATGGAAGGCGTCGGCGATGACCACGAGGTCATCAAACCCGAGGCGATCCGCCCGGCCACCGTTATCGAAGCGTTCACGAAAGTGATCACCACCGACGGGTCCGCCCGGTCCGCGACCACCGAAATCCGGGAAGCCGCCGTCCCGAAGCTGCAGCTCGGCCGGCCCGGAGCGGCCGCCGACGCCTACGCCCACGCCATCATCGCCGGCGCCGAAACTGTCCTGGGATCCGGCGAGATCGCCCGGATCACCGCCGCCGCCGAACTAGCCGTACCCGGCGTCACCACCGCCCCCGCCTGGGAGACGTTGCGCGGACATCTGATCGTCCTGGCCGCCGCCGGCTCCGACCCGATCAGCTTGCTGACGACCGCCGCCGAGAAACGGGAACTCAAATCAGCCGGGGACCTGGCCGCGGTGCTGGACTTCCGCCTCGACCCGACCGGCAACCACTCCCTGGGCGCCGGGCCACTACCGTGGCTCCCCGCAGTTCCAGCCGTGCTGGCCGCCGGACCGGACTGGGCGCCGTACCTGGCGGCCCGCGGTGAGCTGGTGGAAGACCTGGCCATCCAGATCCGCCGCGGCGTGTCCACCTGGACGCCGGACACCGCGCCGGCGTGGGCGTTGCCGTACCTGGGCGACATCGAACTCGTCGGCGAGCTCGCGGTGTGGCGGGCCAGCCAATCCGTCCCCGAATCCGACCTGCGGCCGGCCGGGGAACGACCCCGCCGGCTCGCGTTGCGCAGCTACCACGACCAGTTCGTGACAGCTGCGCAGCGGGTCGCCGGCGACCCGATGGACGGCGCGTCACGCTGGTCGGCCATGATCGCCGAACACGGCATCGACATCACCCACGACGACTACTGGCCCGTCCTGGCAGCAAGGTTGTCGCTGGCCGACACCGCCGGCATCGACGTGCCGCAGCTGCTGCACGCCGCCATCACCTCCCGGCCGTTGCCCGCCGACGCGACCGCATCTGCGCTGTGGTCCAGGCTGTCCCGCAGCCTCGGACCGGTCGTCGCCGGGCCGGGCGCCGCCGGGCACCGCATCCGCCCCGCCTGGACCAGCCGGCTCGAGGAAACCCTCGGCCACGCCACCACCGAACGGATCACCACCGACCCGCTCTGGCCGACCCTCATCGCCCACATCGACCGCGCCCAACGCGACGGCATCGCCGCCGACACCGTCATCCCCGCCGCCGCGGCGATGCTCGCCGACACCCTCGATACCGTCGCCGACCACGAACTGGCCGTCGTTCTGCTCTGGCAACTCCACACCCTCACCGACCCGAACGCCGAACCCCAACCCGAACCCGCCTATCCCGACCCAACCGACGCCGACCTCACCGCACCCGACGACGCCCAAGCCGAAACCGACCCGTTCGACGCCGACCGGCACACCGCTGCCGCGTTCGACGCCGAACACACCACCATCCCGGACATCCCCGAACCCGAACACCACGACGATCCCGCCCCGGCCACCACCGATGCGGCGACCCCGCCGCAGCAGCGCCCCACCCCGGCCAACGCCGCCACTACCTCAACAACGCCGGCGGAGCTGGTCGACGTGGTGGACGCTTCGCAGGCCCGGCTGTACGCGGCGAACGCCGCCGCCGCCGCGTTCTTCACCGCACAGGCCCCCCAGTCCTGGGTGCCCGGATACGTCACCGACCGGAAACTCGACCCGAACCTATTCGGATACGCCCCCAACAAGTGGACAGCGCTGTCCGATCATCTGCGGCAACAAGGTTTCACCGACGCCGAACTGCTCGCCGCCGGACTGGGCACCACCTCCCGACGCGGTGAAGTCGTCGACCGGTTCCGGGACCGCGCGGTCCTACCCATCACCAACCCGGGCGGGGACATCGCCGCGTTCATCGGCCGGATCTCCCCCACCCACACCGACACCGACCGCCGGGCCCCGAAATACCTCAACGGACCGGGCACCGACATCTTCAGCAAACGGGAACTGCCGTTCGGCCTCAACCCCGACTCGGTCGCAGCGTTGCGGGCCGGCGCGGACATCGTCCTGGTGGAAGGACCCATGGATGCCCTGGCCATCACCGCCGCCGCAGCCGCCGGGCACCGTCCGTTGGTGCCGATCGCCACCAACGGCACCGCACTGACCGCCGAGCACCTCGCCGCCCTCAACGACATCGCACCCTTGGCGGAACGGAAAGTAATTGAAGCGTTCGACTCTGATCCCGCCGGCCGCGACGCCGCGTTCCGCGCCCACACCCTGCTCGCCGCCGCCGGCGTGCACAACGCGGTCAGCGTCACCGCCCTCACCGGAAAAGACCCCGCCCAGATGCTCACCGACACCGACCCCGCCGCGCTACTGACCGCCCTGGACCAGCAACGGCCGCTGGCCGACCTGGTCGTCGACCACATCCTGGCCCGCTGGCCCATCGCCGACGGCACCATCGAATCCCGGTACAACGCACTCAACGAAGCGGCCCCGCACATCGCGGCGATGACCCACACCCAGCACTACCGGCAAGCCGACCGCCTCACCGCCGCCCTGAACAAAGACGCCTTCACCATCCTGGACGCCATCGCCAACGCCGACCCCATCCGCACCCCCGCACCCAACCCCACACCCACCGTCGCGGCTGCGGCCGGCGATCTGGGGCTGCCGACACCACCGTCGCTGTCCGCGCAGACCCAGGCCCGGCAAGCCGACCAGCAGCGACGGCGAGCCGCGGCGCTGGCGCGGCTGCAGGAGCCGGTGGCCACCACACCCGGCCTCGGCGCCCCGCTGCCCGAGCGCATCGTCCAACCCATACCCGCGGACCTTCCCGACATCAGCCGCAGCCTGGCGCGAAACGCACAAGCGGACCGGGACTACGAAGACGAGCAGACCCAGTACCAGCAGGAACGGGACAACGAAATGGACTGGGACTAACGGACACCACGGAAGGGGCGAGATGCAGCGAGGCCGAGTTGGTGCTCTACGGAACTG
>CAXSEW010000294.1:0-5858 GCA_964236185.1 uncultured Nakamurella sp.
GTCAGGGATCCCGATTCGGTGCCCGAGATCATCGGTCTCGCTGCGGCGCACGGCGTGCCGATCACGCCGCGCGGCAAGGGCACCGGCAACTACGGTCAGGCGATTCCGCTGCACGGCGGCGTCGTCCTCGACCTGTCCCGGGCCGCGAAGGTCCTCGAGGTCGGCGACGGTTTCATCACGGCGGAGGCCGGCGCGACGATGATCGCGCTGGAGCGCGCCGCCCGCAAGGCCGGGCAGCAGTTGTGGATGTACCCCTCCACCGCCGGGAGTTCGATCGGCGGGTTCCTGGCCGGCGGTTCCGGCGGCACGGGCTCGATCCTGCACGGTGGCAACGACGACGGCTTCGTCGTCGCGCTGGACGTGGCCCACCCGGGCGCGCCGACCCTGGTGCACGTCGAAGGCGACGAAGCCGCCGGATATGTGCACGCCTACGGCGTCACCGGCATCATCGTGCGCGCGACGGTTCGGCTCGAACCGGCGCAGGACTGGTCGTCGCTCTACGCCAGCTTCGACACCTTCGCCCAGGCGCTGCCGGCGGTCCGCGAACTGGGCCGGTCGGCGCCGGCGCCCCGGCTGGTGTCCGCGGACACCCCCTACGTGTCGGCCGCGCTGCCGCCGGACCCCGAGGCCATTCCGCCCGGGCGGGCCAGCCTGCGAGCGATCGTGGATCCCGGCGCGGTGACCGAGGCCTCCGCGGTGATCGAGTCCCACGGCGGGCGGGTCGAGGTGGTGCGCCCAGGCGCCCGCGGCACCATCAAGCTCAGCATGCTGTCCTACAACCACCCGACCTGGCACCTGCAGGCGGCGGAACCCGGCAGGTTTTTCCACCTGGAGGTCGGCGGGGATGCGCTGTTCGACCGGATCGATGACGTGCACGGCGTTTTCCCGGGGTCGATGCTGCACATCGAGGCCGCCCACACCACGCCCATCGGCATGCTGAACGCGGTCTATTCCTCGCCCGAGCAGGTCGCCGCAGGCATCGAGCGCCTGCAGGAACTCGGCGTCGGGGTGCACAGCCCGCATCAGTACTACGTCGACTACAAGGTCGATGCAGCCACGGATCTCGCCGGACGCAACGATCCGGCCGGCATCCTGAATCCGGGCAAACTGCGGTGACCAGGAACCTGGCTCACCTGTCCTCCACGGCAGCGATGGCCGCGCTCTCCCAGGGGTCGGTCGTGGTGGTACCAACCGGGGCCATCGAGCACCACGGCCCGCACCTGCCGCTGGCTACCGACCAGTTGATCGCCGACGCGGTGGCCATCGCGGCCGTCGACCGGGCGTCGGGCAACGGTGTTGATGCCTGGCGGCTACCGGGACTGGCCTACACCAAGTCCGACGAGCACCACTGGGCGCCCGGCACCGTGTGGCTGAGTTGGGACACCATGATGGCGACGGTGGTGGAGATCGGCCGCAGCGTGGCCGCCACCCCGGCCCGCCGGCTGGCCTTCCTCAACGGCCACGGCGGCATGAGCGCACTGCTGCAGGTCGCCTGCCGGGAGATCCGCCGGCTGTACGGACTGCGCACCTTCGTGCTGCACGCCGCGGTCCCGCCGGACCAGGGCGGCCCGTCCGCCGCGGGCGAGCTGGGCCTGGGGGTGCACGGCGGTCTGCAGGAGACGGCGATGATCCTGCACCTGCACCCCGAGATGGTCGACATGGGTCTGGCTGTGCGGAGCGTTCCGGAACACCTGACCAGGTACGAGCACGTCGGCTTCGGCAAGCCTGTCAGTTTCGGCTGGCTGAGCAACGACTTCGGCCCGAGCGGCGTCATCGGTGACCCCACCGGCGCCACCGCCGAGCTCGGCGCCGCACTGTTCGACACCGCGGTCCAGCGGTGCGCTGCGGCGTTTGCCGAGGTGGCCGTTTTCGATCCTGCGCCGCCGGGCAGGCCCTGACCGTGCCGGCCCGGACGAGCGCCGAAGGACAGCGATGACGGACCCGACGGTTCCCGCGCCGCTGGACCCGCGGGCCCTGATGGCGGCCCTGCGCTCGGGCCCGGTACCGGTCGCCACCCTGCACAACGTGTCGCTGTCGGGTGCTGACCGCCGCGACCTCACCATCGCGGGCGGCGTCGTCACCGGTGTCTTCCCGGCGCGGACGGTGCTGCCCGGGCCTGGGTCGATCGACGTCGACGGGTACCTGATCACCGCGGCCGCCGCCGATGCCCACGCTCACCTCGACAAGGCGCTCAGCCTCGATGGCCTGCTGTCCGGGCAGTCCGACCCCGGCTACGGCGACCTGCACCGGGCCATCGCCCAGTGGCAGGTGATCAGCGAGAGCGCCGACGCCGACGACTACTACCGGCGCGCGAAAGCCGCCGCCGTCGAGATGCTCGGCAACGGCGTCACCGCGATCCGGTCGCACTGCAACCTCAACGACGGCCCCGACCCGTTCGTCGGCCTACGGGCCCTGATGCGGGTGCGGGACGAGCTGCGGCCGATCATGGACATCGAGATCGCCATCCTGCCGGCGCCATGGTCGTCCACCGCGGACATCGCCGGCGCGATGAGTACCGGTGCGGACATCGTCGGCGGTTGCCCGCATCTGGCAGACGACCCGGAGGCGGAACTCGACCGGCTGGTCGCGCTGGCGCACCAGTTCGGGGTCGGGCTGGACATCCACGCGGACGAGCAGCTCACCCCCGGCATGCTGTCGGTGCGGTCACTGGCCCGCCGCGTCCGCTCCCGGCCCATCCCCGGCACGGTGACGGCCGGCCACTGCGTCAGCCTCGGCGTGCTGGAGCCGGACCTGCTCGCGGTCGTCGTCGCGGAGCTGGCCGAGGCTGGTGTCGGGGTGGTCACGCTGCCCATCACCAACCTCTACCTGCAGGGCTGGGACCATCCGACCGGGACACCGCGGGGGATCACCGCGGTGCGCGCGCTGCTCGACGCCGGCGTGACGCTGGCCGGTGGCGGGGACAACATCCGCGATCCGTTCAACCCGGTGGGGCGCGCCGACCCGCTGGAAACGGCGTCCCTGCTGGTGGTCGCCGGGCATTTGACCGTCGAGGAATCGATGACGGCGGTGACCGCAGGCGGCCGGCAGGTGATGGGGCTCCCGGCCGCCGGGCCGGTGGTCGGGGCGACCGCCGACCTGATGATGTGCAAAGGTATCTCCCTGCGTGACGTCGTCGCGCGAGGGCCGCGGGACCGGGTTGTCGTGCATGCTGGTCAGTTGGTGTCGGCGTCGATCAGTTCAGTGGCGGTAGCGGGGGTGGAGTGGTGAACGACGATCCTCAGCAGCTGCTGGCGAGCTGGCTGCCCGGCGTGCCGGGGGACAACGGCTACTTCCCGCTGGTTGCGCTGGCCACCGTGGACCTCGCCGGGGAGCCGGACGTCCGGACGGTCCTGCTCAGTCGGCTGACCGCCGACGGGCTGCATTTCAACACCGACAGCCGGTCCCGCAAGGTGCAGCACCTGCAACGGCTGCCCGCCGTGGCGATGATGATCAGCCTTCCGGAGCAGGCGCGTCAGGTCGTCGTCCGCGGCCCCGTCCGCAAGCAGAGCCAGTTCGAGCTGTCGTCGGCGTTCCGGTCCCGCTCGCACTACCTGAAGTTGCTGGCCTGGTTGAACACTCCCGACATGGCGGAACTGGCGGAGGGGGAGCGACACCACCGGTGGGCCCAGTTCGCCGGCCGGAACACGAACGACTCGCTGAAAGCGCCGCGGGAGTGGGCCGGTTTCGTCGTCGCGCCGCGGCGGATCACTTTCTGGGAAGGCGATGTCGCCGGTCCCAGCCACCGGGTGGAGTACACCCGGCAGTCGATGGACTGGACACTGACGCACCTGCCCGGCTGACCCGCACCGCTTCGGAACGCCCGGGCATCCAGGTTTCATCGACAACCGGTGCTCACGGCGGAGCGACTACCGCAGCGCTGCGCCGATGTCCGCCAGTGCTGCGGCGAAATGCACCTCGCCGCCCAGCGCCGGCCCGCCGGACAGGTTGACCCCGCGCACGCCTGGAACGGCCAGCATCTGCTGTGACAGCTCGATCGCCGCGGCAATGCCCTCGGCATAGGGATCGGCGGCAGTCAGGATCCGGTCGAGGAAGCCGGGCGGCAGCACCAGCGACGGAAACGACTGCAGCAGTGCGGCACTGCCCGCGTCCACCACCACCGGCACGCACGGCAGGAACGCGCCGGGCCGCAGCGGTGGCGCGAGCGCTGCAATGAAGTCGGCGACCAGGTCGGCGCCGCCGCAATGGTTGACGAAGCAGACGTCAGCGCCCGCCTTGACCTTCTCGCCCAGTCGGGTGGGCCGGGCCGCGAGCGGCGGGGCGGCGGGCGATTCGCCCACCGAGACAAGGTGACCTGCGCTGCGGGCCAGCGCGGCCAGCCGGGTGGAATCCAGATCGAACACCGGCGCCGCGTCCGGCCGGTGGCCGGTGTCGGTGTGGTCGCCGGTGACGCAGTGCACGCCGGCCACGGAAGTCGTTGCCAGCGCTGCGATCTCGCCCTCCAGCGCCACCCGGTTGCGGTCCCGGCAGTTCAGCCCGGCCCAGACGGGCAGCCCGATCTGCTGAATCAGCAGCGCCCGGTGGGCCGGCGGGAACTGCACCCGGGAGCCGCCGGAATCACCGACCAGTACGGCGTCCACGCTCCCCAGCAGCACGCTCGCGCACCCGACGAGGGAGTCGAGGTCCATCGCGCGGGCCGGGAAGTCAGCGACCACGACGGTGCCGGTGGCCAGCCGACCGGCCATCGCCGCCGCGCCGGCCGTTCGGGTCGCTGTCGACCGGTTCCCGTCGCGGGAGGGCCAGCGCGGCAGGTCCCTGCCCAGGAAGACGCAAGCATGGTCTGCGACCTCGCAGCCGCCGTCGAACTCGACCCCGCCGCACGGCCCGTAGATCATGTGCTTCGGGCATCCCGGGGCCATCGTCGGCAGTTCCGTCGAGTTCACCAGCGTGTCCGATCTGTCGGCGCGGCAGCACTCACTCGCTGGTCGGCACCGCCGGTCCCAACAGGTCGTCGGCATCCATGATTCGGTACGCATAGCCCTGCTCGGCCAGGAACCGCTGTCGGTGCGCCGCGTAGTCGGTGTCGAGCGTGTCCCGGGAGACCACCGAGTAGAAATGCGCCTGACGACCGTCGACCTTGGGTCGCAGCAGTCGGCCGAGCCGCTGCGCCTCCTCCTGCCGGGAGCCGAAGGTGCCCGATACCTGCACGGCGATGGTGGCTTCCGGCAGGTCGATGGAGAAGTTGGCGACCTTCGACACCACCAGCGTGGTCACGTCGCCCTTGCGGAATGCGTCGAACAGCCGTTCCCGCTCGACGTTCTTGGTGGAGCCCTGGATGATCGGCGCGTCGAGCGCGGCGCCGAGTTCCTCCAGCTGGTCCAGGTAGGCCCCGATGACCAGCGTCGGCTCACCCTTGTGCTTCTCCAGGATCGCCTTCACCACCGGCATCTTGGTTCGTGCTGTCGCGGCGATCTTGTAGCGCTCCTCCGGCTCGGCGACGGCGTAGGACAGCCGTTCCGCGTCGGTCAGCGTGACCCGCACCTCGATGCACTCGGCCGGGGCGATCCAGCCCTGCGACTCGATGTCCTTCCACGGCGCGTCGAACCGCTTCGGCCCGATCAGCGAGAACACGTCGCCCTCCCGGCCGTCCTCCCGGACCAGCGTCGCCGTCAGGCCCAGCCGTCGTCGGGACTGCAGGTCCGCCGTCATCCGGAAGACCGGGGCCGGCAGCAGGTGCACCTCGTCGTAGATCACCAGGCCCCAGTCGCGGGAATCGAACAGATCCAGGTGCCGGTACTCACCCGCCGACTTGCGGGTCATCACCTGGTAGGTGGCGATGGTGACCGGCCGGATCTCCTTGCGCTCGCCGGAGTACTCGCCGATCTCCTCCTCGGTCAGCG
>CAXSEW010000295.1:0-2266 GCA_964236185.1 uncultured Nakamurella sp.
ACGGCCAGGCCGGGCGAGAGGAAGACGAACAGCAGGGCCGGGTAGCCGCCCAGTCGCACCACGAGCATCGCGGCTTCGATCCAGCGCCGCCGGGTGCCCTTCCGGGTGATGACCGCGTGGACGCCCTGGAAGTGCAGGTTGAGCATCTCGAAGGCGAGGATCGGGTAGAACCACCAGCCCTGCCGCTGGTGGAAGAAGGACAGCACCCGGGAGCGCGGGGGCGTCTCCGGCGGGTAGAAGTGCACCACCGACGCGTCGATGTCGGAGTCCTTGCCGATCTGGTTGGGCGCCGCATGATGCTTGTTGTGCTTGTTGTGCCACCAGGCCAGGCTCACCCCCCCGAAGAACGTGCCCATGATCAGCGCGGTGATCTCGTTCGCCTTCTGCGACGCGAAGATCTGCCGATGGGCGGCGTCGTGGCTGAAGAAGATGATCTGGGTCAGCACGAGGCCGAGCGCCGCGGCCACAGCCAGTTGCAACCAGCTGTCGCCGACGAAGGCGAAGGCAACCCACACGCCGGCGAACGCGACACCCAACATGGCGATCCGCGACGCGTAGTACGCATAGGCACGGCGCATCAGCCCCAGGCTCTGCGCAGAAGCCAGGATCTGCGAATAATCGCTCGGTGGCCGTTCGGACCGGCGGGCGCGAACACTCCGGGCGGCCACAGCGGGTTGCGTAGAGATGATCTGACTCATTTCGTGAGATGTCCGTTGTCGGAGTTGTTCGGGTTTCCGGTGGTCATTGTGCTTTTGCTGGCGGCAAGTAATTGCGAGCGCAGGCCCATCAGCACGATGTCCAGTCCCAGCAGGAACTCGATCGAACCGTTGTGCGCAGCAAGTGTGGGCGCGAGCGCCCGTACTCGTGGGAATTGGGATTCAGGTAGAAGGTCGAGTCCGCGACGTATATCGACGGTCGGGCCGGCGTCGTCGTCCATCAGTTCCTGCACCTCGTGAATGACGTGACCGGAGAGAAATGCGGTGAAGAACCGATAAGCGTGCAAGGCACCCTGATCGTCGAACCCCGCCTCGATGAGCACGGACAGCAGGCCTTCCAGCCACAGCAGGCCGGACAGCCGGAGCCCGCCCGGGGGAACACTCATCGGCCGGTCGATGAGCAGGAAGATCATCCGTGGGTGGGCCAGCGCGGTGCTGCGGAAGGAGTGCGCGGACGCTCGGACCGCGGTTTCCCAGTCGCCGTCCGCCGTGGTCGGGACCTGCAAACCCTCCAACACCAGCTCGGCCACCGCGTCCAGCAGAGCGGCTTTGCTCTTGGTATGTCGGTAGACGCGCATCGGATCGCGACCCAGCGCCTGACCGAGCTTGCGCATGGACAACGCGTCCACGCCGTCGGCGTCGATCATCGTCAGAGCCGTCTGGAGGACGTGCTCTCGAGTAAGTATTTCGCCTCGCTGAATAGATTGTCCCCTGTCGGGTCCCAGGGCTGGAATACGCCCCGGCGGCTCGACGAAACACTCGCCGGCGCAGCACAACCCGTATCCGACGGATTGCACTTACTCAATTGTCGCTACACCGTAGACCCTACTGGACAAAAGCCGTTCGACCCTGGCCGCCACCATGGGAAAACGGTGTGACGGCTGATTGCATAGATTCGTCCGAGGCGGCCGGCGAATGTGTCCGCGGTGCTATTCGACCGAGGCGACCCGGCCGACGCCGTATCGGTAGGCAAGTTCGCCGCCGAGGTAGGCGCCGGGGCCCACCAGCGCGATGGCCGCGGTGGACAGCTTCCGGCCACCGCTGCGCCGGCCCTGGCTGCGCGCCACCCAGGACGCGGAATACAGCGACAGCGCTCCGAGGTTCATCGCCCAGTGCACGGCGGCCATCCGCCGGGCGGCGCCGTCGGTCCGCACGAACTGGGCGATGCCGGTCAGCGCGGCCGGTACCGCGGCCAGCAGGCCGAGCTTGAGCGTGGTGTCGGCGATCCGTTCGGCCTCCGGGTCGGGGGCGGCAACGCTCCGTGCGTCGTACACGGCACTGGTGATCCACAGGCCGGACGGCACGATGACCACCGCCGGGTGCGCCGGATGACCGAGCCACGACTCCCCTGATACAGCGGACACCACCGCTCGCCACGGCTGTTTCGCCGTTGTCGCGGCGAGCCGGTACTGGAGGTCGGCCGCGAAGCGGTCCAGACCCGAACCGGGCCCGGGAATCGACTTCGAGGTCAACTGACTCAGGATCGACACGGCGATGCTCCTTCTACGAGGACCGGCTGGGCGAGGTGCAGTGCTGATCAGGTGCAGTGC
>CAXSEW010000295.1:2366-5837 GCA_964236185.1 uncultured Nakamurella sp.
TGATCAGGCGCCTTGCTGATCAGGCGCCTTGCTGATCAGGCGCCTTGCTGATCAGGCGCCTTGCTGATCAGCTTTTCTTGCCCGGGGTGGCATCGACGCTATCGTTCTCCCGCTCCGCCCGCTGCCTGATCTCCCGGCCCTGCTCGACGTCCTTCTCTTCCTTCGCGGCCGTCTTGTCGCTGGCCTTCGTGTCCCGCGGCGGCAGCTGGATGGTTTCCTCCGCCGCGATGCCGGCCTGCAACTGCCGGGCCCGCTCGGTCTCGGAATCGAACTCCGCGCCGAAGAGCAGCGCCAGGTTGGTGATCCAGAGCCACAGCAGGAACACGATGACCCCGGCCAGCGAGCCGTAGGTCTTGTTGTAGCTGGAGAAATTGGACACGTAGAACGCGAAGAGGACCGAAGCGATGATCCACACCACGACGGCGATGATGGCGCCGATGCTGATCCAGCGGAACTTCGGCTGCTTGATGTTGGGGGTGGCGTAGTACAGGATCGCCACCACCAGGATGACGACCGCGAGGATGATCGGCCACTTGACGATGTTCCACACCGTCACCGCGGTCGAGCCGACACCGATGAAGTCGCCGACCGCCCTGGCCACCGGCCCGGACACCACCAGGGATACCGCCACCAACGCGACCAGCACGACCGCGATGATCGTCACGAGCAGCATCACCGGGCGGAGCTTGTAGAACGGGCGCCCCTCGTCGATCTCGTACATCCGGTTCATCGCCCGGCCGAACGCACCGATGTAGCCCGACGCCGACCACAGCGCGCCCAGCAGGCCGATGATCAGGGTGACGCCGCCGGCCGAGCTCTGGCTGAGCTGCGTCACCACACCCTGCATGGTGTCGGCCGCACCAGGTGCGATCTGCCGCACCATGTCCATCAACGCAGTCGAGCCCGACTGGCCCTGGCCGAAGATGCTGAGCAGGGAGACCAGCGCCAGGATCGCGGGGAAGAGCGCCAGCACGGCGTAGTAGGTCAGCGCGGCCGCCAGATCGGTGCACTGGTCCTTGGAGAACTCCCGCGCTGTCTTCTTGACGATGTACTTCCACGACTGCTTGTGCAGGTCGGAGATGTCATCGGGTTTGCGGTCGTCGTCCGGATGCGGCGCGGTCTGCGCCTTGGTCCTGCTGCTCTGCTCGTCCACGCTGTGATCTCCGTTGTCGCGTCGGTGGCTCCCAGATGGAGCGGTTCAGTTCGGCAATCGTCTTGGTCGAGGACATCAGACCTGGAGGACGCGTGCGGCGCTGCTGCCGGGGCGCGCCCCCGCAGCAGCACGCTGCCGCCGGGGCGACCCGTTGCGCCGGCGGGTGGTCCGGCGCGTCGCACAATGGGTCAGCGGTTGTCGGGACGCACCGATGCGGCGTCGTCGACCTCGACCTGCTCCTTGCGGACCTCGCCGCTGACAGTCTGGTTCTCGGTGACCGTCTCGGTACCGAGCTTGATGCGCTCGACCGGAACCGCTTCGGTGGTGACCACGGGCTGGTCGGCGTGCAGGACGACCTCGTGCTCCTCCTCGGAGATGGCCGGCCCTTCCAGGGCATCGCCGACGTTGCCGTCGGTGATCGGTTCGCGCTCGATGTGGACCTCTTCGTGCGACACCGGGACATTGACGGTCTGCTGCTCGGTGGTCACGAACTTGCGCAGTCGCGCGCGTCCGGCCTCGACCCGCTGGGTGCCGACGTTCAGGCGCTCCTCCGAGCGGGTCATTGCCTCGTCAGTGGTCGGTCCCGAGGTGTCGTGGCCTTCGGTCGAATTCACGTTCCCGGTCGTCTGGGTGCCGGTGGTCACGGTGCCAGCGGTCTGGTGGTCGCCGGCACTCTGGGTGCGGCTTGCGCCGATGTACTGGTGGTAATAGGAGTACAGCGAATCCTGCTCGTCGACGTCGAGGTGGCTGGCGTCACCGACGTGAGGCGCGTCCTTGACGACGTCCTTCCCGAACGGGAAGACGACGTCGTCCGAGCTCACCGTGGAGCCCTCGAGCGGGACGAAGTTCTCCTTGGTTCCGAACAGGCCGGTGTTGACGGTGACCCAGTCCGGCTGTCCGGTCTCGTCGTTCAGGTAGACCTGGCCGATCGAGCCGATCTTGCCGCCGTCGCTGTCCACCGCGGTACGGCCGATGTACTGCTCCGGGCTCTGTGCTGCAGTCATGCCCACTCCTCTTTTCCGGTACGGGCCAGGGTGGCCCCTGTCTGGGAAAGCCGCCATCGCGCACGCGCGAGAGCGCGAGCCGATCTTCCCATGGCAAGGTGCCCACCCCTTTCGGGCATAAACCTCTCAGCACCCGGACTCGGGGCCAGTAATCGGGCGCCGCCGTAGGGTGAGCGGACAGACCAGTCCCGAACGTCGGAAGGCCACCATGCGGATCACCAAATTCGGTCACTCCTGCCTGCACGTCGTGGACGGCGACGCCGCGATCCTGCTCGACCCGGGGACCTTCTCCGCCGGATTCGAGCAGCTGACCGGCTTGACGGCGGTGCTGATCACCCACCAGCACGCCGATCACCTCGACCTTGACCGACTGCCCGCGGTGCTGGCGGCCAATCCGCAGGCGACCGTGCATGCCGACGCCGGTTCGGCCGGCAAGTTGCAGGCCGCCGGTATCGCCGCCACCGCGGTCGGCGCCGGCCAGAGCTTCGACGTCGGCACACCGGTCACCGTGTACGGGCGCACCCACGGCGTGATCCACGCCGACATCCCGGTCATACCGAACGCCCAATACCTGATCGGCGGACGGCTGCTCCACCCGGGCGACTCACTCGAGGCGCCGGACACGGCCGTCGAGGTGCTGGCGCTGCCGGTATCAGCGCCATGGATGGCATTGAAGGAGGCGGTCGATTTCTATCGAGCGCTGTCGCCCCGGCTGGCCTTCCCCATCCACGAGCGCATCCTGGCCAGACCGGCCATGGCTTTCGGCCTGCTCGAGCAGTTGCGCCCCGACGGTTCCACGTGGAAGGAACCCGCGGACGGCGAGCAGTTCGAGGTCTGAGCCGGCCGGCCCGAGCTGGTCGGTCGGCAGCCCTCAGAGGCTGTCGACGTAGGCCTTGGCCTTGCCGAGGTCGGGAAGGTGCCCGCGCACCAGCTTGACCGCGCCGATGATGTTGCCGGAGTTCTTCAGCGACCTGGCCTGCGTCTCGACGTCCACCGGGACGCCGGTGCCCTGCGCGACAGCAGCGCGCGGCCCAGCCATCCGGTCGACCATCACCTTCGCGCTGGCCAGGCCGAGGCCCGGCGTGCCCTCGCGGAGCATCTTGATCGCCGCCACCTGCTGATGCTGCTGCGCCAGGGCCCGGACCTTCGTCACCAGTTCGGGATCGAGCAGCAGTTGGGTGGGGTCCACCCCGGACGCCCGGCGGGTGAGCAGCACCGCCAGCAGCAACACCACCACGATGCCGAGGAAGATCCAGGTCCAGGGGCTCACGGACAGGAGTCTAGGTCAGGGCCGGGTCGCCGGGCGCACTATTG
>CAXSEW010000296.1:0-5818 GCA_964236185.1 uncultured Nakamurella sp.
CTCCCGGAAGTCGTCGAGGTTGAGCAGGCCCTCGACCTCACCGGTCTTGGCCGCCGGCGTGAGGACCGCCCCATTTCGCCCGCCGGCAGTCATCTCGCCGACGATCTCCTCGACCAGATCCTCCAGTGTCACAATGCCGTCGGTGCCGCCGTACTCGTCGACGACCACCGCCAGGTGCTGACCGGCGCTGCGCATCTCGTGCAGGGCGTCCAGCACGCCCTTCGTCCCGGGCACCACCGACACCGGCGAGGCGACATCGGCCACCGTCGCCGACCGGCCCAGCGGGTGCGTCGGCACCAGCAGGTCGCGGATGTGCACCACGCCGACCACCTCGTCGGTGTCCCGCCCGATCACCGGAAACCGCGAATGGGGATGGGCCAGCGCGAGCCGGGCCGCCCGGGAGATGCTCAGTGACGCGCTGAGGAATTCCACCTCCGGCCGCGGCACCATGACCGCCCGGACGTGGGTGTCCTCGGCGTCGAACACGTCGGCGATCATCCGGCGCTCGACGGAGGTCAGCGACTCGTGGGCCGCGACCAGCGACTGCAGCTCCTCGGCGGTGATCTCGTCGCCGGTGGCTTTCGGGTCGCCGCCGAGCAGCCGGACCATGATGTCGGTGGACCGACCGAGCAGCCACACGGCCGGTCGGAACAACCTGGCCAGCAGCGACAGCGGCCCGGACGCGAACAGCGCGATGGACTCCCGACGTTGCAGCGCGAGGCGTTTGGGCGTCAGCTCGCCGAGCACCAGGGAGAAGAACGAGATGATCAGCGTCACGCCGATCAGGCCGACCGGGGTCGCCGCGCCTTCACTGAGGCCCTGCTCGACCAGCCAGGCCGACACCCGTTCGGAGACGGTGGCCGCGCCGAACGCGGAGGACAGCATGGTGGCGACGGTGACGCCGATCTGCACCGCCGCCAGGAACCGGTTCGGATCCGACACCAACCGCTCCAGGCGGCGGCCGCGGGTGCCGTGATTGGCGGCGAGTTGCCGCACCTGGCTCTCGCGCAGCGAGATCATCGAGATCTCGGCGGCGTTGAAGCAGCCGCCGATCACGATGAACAGCCCGACCAGCCCAATTTCCCCGAGCAGTACGTTCACCGTCGGAACTCGGCACCGGGCGGGCGGAAAGAAATCCCGAGCCCTGAACGGACGAAGCGCCGGGGCGCGTTGGGTAACGGCAGGTCCACGACGCGAATTCTACGGGCCGGGCCGCCTCGGGCCGCCGCCCTATCGGGGGAGACCTCAGGCCATGTCGTCCAACGGGCGCAGCTCGTCCGCGTAGGACACCGATTTCCGCCGTAGCATCCCGCCGGTCACCGAGTACTGACCCATCCGCCACAGCGGCGGCGAATAGGCGTGGATGGACACACTGCCGGCGTCCAGTCCGGTCAACCGGTGGATGTGATCGGCGCCGAAGCTGTAGACCGCCCCGGCACCGATGGTGGTTTCCAGGGCGCTGCCGTCGACGGCGAGATTGTGCTCGACCAGCCGGCCCTGGGTGACAGCCACCGCCCCGGAGGAGATGTCGTGGTCGTGCCAACCGGTGTCGTTGGCCGGCGTCCAGCACAGCACCCAGATGTCGACGTGGGTGTCCCGGTGCAGCGAGACGTAGTGGCGCTCGGAATCTGAGAAGGCGACGTGCTGCTGCCACCGGCTGGGGTCGGCAGCGATGGAACTGGCCAGTTGCAACAGCTCCTGCTGGTCCAGATCACGGGCGGGCAGGTCGTCGAGGTCGAGCCGGCCGGCCTGCTCTCGCCACTCGAGGGCATCGGTGGCCGGGACCTGCGACGGGTTGGACAGCGTGGACGGTAGTGGTTCAGCAATCAGAGTCATGGGAGGGCCGTTCTCGGTCGATGCGGGAGGTGAGCAGTGCGCGCAGGAAGCTGCGCGCTGACCACGACCGCCGGAGCGGCGCAGGGCAGCGTCCGGGGCGATCGAGTCAGTGCGGGCAGCAAACCTCGTAGGGCTGGAACGCCGCTACGAGGAAGAGCAACAGAGCGAGCTGCTCACCCGGGCGAAGTCGACATGACGGCGATGATGACTGGTCCTGGGACAGGAGGCGCTGCCGAACCGGGTATCTACCCTCATCAGCCCTCCAGTCGGTGCCTTCATCGGAATCCGATCAGGCTAGCCGATGCAGACGTCCTCGCGGCGCGGTGTCGCAGCTATCACGAATGGTCGTCACAGCTGGATGGCCGGGTAGCTCACGTAGTGTGGTGCCGACCACAGCGTCCACGCGGTGGTCATCGCAGTGCTCACCAGACCGGGTCGACGACGCCCTCGGAAAAGGACCATAGACATGAGTTTCGGCAGCCCCTATCCCGATGTCGAAATTCCCGACCAGTTGCTGTTCGACTACCTGTTCGGTGAAATCGATGCGGTTGCCGACCAGCCGGCATTGATCGACGGCTCCACCGGGGCGGAGACGACGTTCCGCCAGCTGTCGGATTCGATCCTGGCGTTGGCCGGTGGCCTGGCGGCGGGCGGCGCGGCCGTGGGCGAGGTCTCGGCGGTGCTCTGTCCGAACATTCCCGCCTTCGTCACCGTCTTCCACGGGATCATGCGCTCCGGCGGCACCGCCACCACCATCAACTCGCTGTACACCCCGCACGAGATCGCCGACCAGCTGCGCGACTCCAAGGCAAAGCGAATCTTCACCCTGTCGATGTTCGCGCCGCAGGCCGACGAGGCCGCCGCCGACGTCGGCATACCGCTGGAGGACGTCGTCCTCATCGACGGGTCACCGGCCAATCACCCGGACCGGACCAGCCTGCGCTCGCTGCTGTCGACCGGGAACCCGCCGCCAGCGCTGGATCTCGACCCGGCGACGCACCTCGCGGTGTTGCCGTACTCCTCGGGCACCACCGGCCGGGCAAAGGGCGTGATGCTGACCCACCGCAACCTGGTGGCCAACATCGCCCAGGGCGGACCGGTGATCGGCGTGCGGGCGACCGACCGGATCCTCGCCGTGCTGCCGTTCTTCCACATCTACGGCATGAACGTGCTGATGAACGGCGGGCTGGCCCACCGGGCGCCGATCATCACCATGCCGCGGTTCGACCTGCCGGACTTCCTGCGGATCATCGCCGAACTCCGCGCCACCTACCTGTACATCGCGCCGCCGATCGCCGTGGCACTGGCCAAGCACCCGATCGTCGACGACTACGACACCTCGTCGATCCGGATGATCTTCTCCGGAGCCGCGCCGCTCGACCAGGAGCTGGGCCTCGCGGTCGCGAAGCGGCTCGGCTGCACCGTCCGGCAGGGCTACGGGATGAGCGAGATGAGTCCGGTCAGCCACACCATTCCCGAGACCCGGGACGACATCCCCCTCGGCACGGTCGGCGTCACGCTGCCGAACATGACCTGCAAGATCGTCGACCCGGCGACCGGCGAAGAGATCGACGTGCCGGCGCAGGGCACCAGCGCGCCGGGCGAGCTGTGGTGCAAGGGGCCGAACGTGATGGTCGGCTACCTGGCCAACCCGGAGGCCACCGCGATCACCCTGGACGACGAGGGCTACCTGCACACCGGCGACGTGGCCACCGTGACCAGCGACGGTTACGTCCGGATCGTGGACCGGGTCAAGGAACTGATCAAGTACAAGGGTTACCAGGTACCGCCGGCCGAGCTGGAGGCCGTGTTGCTCACTCACCCGCAGATCGCCGACGTCGCGGTGGTCGGCGTCAACGACGACGAGGGTGAGGAGATCCCGAAGGCTTTCGTGGTACTGCAGGCCGGCGCCACGCTGACCGCCGAGGACGTGATGGCCTTCGTCGCCGAGCGGGTCTCCCCGTACAAGAAGGTGCGCCGCGTCGAGTTCATCCCGCTGATCCCGAAGTCCTCCGCCGGCAAGATCCTGCGCCGGGAGCTACGCACCACCGCCTGACCAGGCATGCTCCGACAGCCTGTATCTGTGCCGTCGCAGGTCTCCTCCTTTCGACATGTCCACCATCGAAGGGAGCACCATGGCTCGGAAAACTCTGTCCATCCTCGCCTGCGGCGTCCTGGCAGCCGGGACCATGCTGGTCGGCGCAGGGATTGCCGCAGCTGCCAGCCCGATCGGCCACCTCGACGGCGTCCGGTACGACGTCAAGTACAACACCATCGACGTGTACGGCTGGGCGGGCGATGCGGACGCCGGTACTGCTGCGATCCGCATCCACGTCTACATCGACGGAAGCGGAGCTCAGGCCGTCAGCACCGGACTGGACCGGCCGGACGTCGCCGCCGCCCACCCGAATCTGGGCACGCACACCGGCTTCTACGCCGACCCGGCCCAACCACCGGGACGGGGCCAGCACAACGTCTGCGTCTATGCGATCAACGTGGCCTCCGGCGCCAACCTGTCCCTGGGGTGCCGGTCGGTCCAGGTCACCTGGCCGACTGCGCTGACCGGCCACATCGACCACATCGGGGTCGATCCCGGTGATCCGTCGCAGCGCATCGCCACGGGTTGGGCGCTGGATCCGAAGGACGCGGTGTCACCGACGCAGTTCGTGCTGGTCCGCACGAGCGGGCCCAGCAGCGACAACGGCTTCTCCTACCTCGAGGGCAGTGCCGGTTCTTCTCGTCCGGACGTCGATCACGCGTATCCGCACAATGGCCACAACCACGGCTTCTCGATGCGGTTCAGCGCGACCGACGTCGATTGGCTGGCGACCGATCGCATCTGCCTGGCGCAGGACCGGTGGGTGCCGGGGTGGACCGGACCGGTCACCACCGCCTGCTTCACCTACGCAGGCTGATCGCCGCCGGATCCGGCCGGTCGGCCGCCACCAGCAGGTGACGGCCGACCGGCTGCCGGGCTCAGGAACTCAGCCGCGCGGACAGGTTCTCGTCCAGCGCACCGAGGAAGTCCTCGGTGGTCAGCCACGGCTGGTCGGGTCCGATCAGCCCGGCCAGGTCCTTGGTCATCTTTCCGCTCTCGACGGTCTTGATGATGACGTCCTCCAGCGCTTCGGCGAACGCCGTCACCTCCGGAGTGCCGTCCAGCTTGCCGCGGTGCTTCAGCCCGCCCGTCCACGCGTAGATCGACGCGATCGGGTTGGTGGACGTGGGCTTGCCGGCCTGGTGCTGACGGTAGTGCCGGGTGACCGTGCCGTGCGCCGCCTCGGCTTCGACCACGTCGCCGTCCGGGGTGAACAACACCGACGTCATCAGGCCGAGTGAGCCGAAACCCTGGGCCACCGTGTCGGACTGCACGTCACCGTCGTAGTTCTTGCAGGCCCAGACGTAGCCGCCTTCCCACTTGAGCGAGGCGGCAACCATGTCGTCGATCAACCGGTGCTCGTAGGTGATGCCAGCGGACGCGAATGCTGTTGCAAACTCAGTATCGAACACCTCCTGGAAGATGTCCTTGAACCGCCCGTCGTACACCTTGAGGATGGTGTTCTTCGTCGAGAGGTAGACCGGATAGTTGCGGGCCAGACCGTAGTTGAGCGACGCGCGCGCGAAATCCCGGATGGAGTCGTCCAGGTTGTACATCGACAGCGAGATGCCGGCGCTGGGCGCCTGGAACACCTCGCGCTCTATTGGTTCCGAGCCGTCGTCGGGGGTGAACACGACCTTGAGTGTTCCGGCGCTGGGGAAGCGGAAGTCGGTGGCGCGGTACTGGTCTCCGTAGGCATGACGGCCGACGATGATCGGCTTGGTCCAGCCGGGCACCAACCGCGGGATGTTGGAGATGATGATCGGCTCGCGGAAGATGACGCCGCCCAGGATGTTACGGATGGTTCCGTTCGGCGAGCGCCACATCTGCTTCAGCCCGAACTCCTCCACCCGCGCCTCGTCCGGGGTGATGGTCGCGCACTTG